>NZ_QTMM01000008.1:0-223542 GCF_003635445.1 Parabacteroides sp. AF17-3
CTCGTGGAATGGAACGTTAAACAATCACACATAAGACTTACATGTCACAGCCATGCTTCCTCAATCAATATTAATTTCCTGATACCCTTTAGTTTACGCATTTTGGAAATAAATACTTCCATGATAATAATCGTAGTAATGGGGAATAAAATTTTGTGGTCTTTGATATTATCCAACTCAAAGACAATGAAGCGTTTATGCAGCAAATCAAGTTCCTTGTCGGAGTTCAGCAGGTAGTCGTATTCGCCCCCTTTGTAGTAAGGTTCTAATACATTCAGGAAGTTGTCTATATCGAAATCCTTTTCCCGGACGTTCTTTTCTTGCAGGTGCGCCCGGTAGTCATTCCTCACATATTCATAGAATGTATTGAAGCAGGGAGTAACCGAACTATCCTTAGTAATCAGTTCGATATAGGAACTTACGGCGTTTGACAAAGCCACTTCTTCCGCCCGTGTGGGGGCTTCATCGTCCCTTTTCCACAGGGTCAGGATAAGCGTTTTGATACTCTCTTTCTTTTCAATATCGAATACCCCATCTTCAACATAGAAAGGATTAAACGCTATCGGGTTTTCAGTGGTATAGGTAAAATATATCCCATCTTCCCCGTGCGTTTTCCGGTTAATCATTTCACATAGACCTAAGTAACTATTTCCGGTATCAACCAACAGGACGTGCGCATTTTGTTCGTAATACTGGCGCACCATGTGATTGGTAAAAAATGACTTGCCGCTACCACTCGGCCCAAGTATGAACTTGTTGCGATTGGTAATGATACCTTTTTTCATGGGTAGGTCTGAAATATCAATATGCAACGGCTTTCCTGTGACCCTATCCCCCATCTTGATACCAAAGGGAGAAAGCGAACTTTTGTAGTTCGTTTCTTCGGTGAACAGGCAAAGAGCCTGTTCGGTAAAAGTGTAGAAACTTTCTTCCGCCGGAAAGTCCGCCTGATTGCCGGGTATGCCCGCCCAAAACAAGGTCGGTGTGTCGGTGGTGTTATGACGTGGCTTGCACTCCATAAGTGCGAGCTGTGACCCCACATCATTTTTAATGTGTTTGAGTTCGTCCCGGTCGTCACTCCATGCCATGATATTACAATGGCATCGCACGGAGATAAGCCCCTGTGAATGTGCTTCGTTCAAATATTCCTCTATCCAAGCCTTGTTTATCTGATTGGCACGGCTGTATTTGGAAAGCGAGTGCATATTGCGAGCCATCTTTTCAAACTGTTTCAGGTTCTCCGTATGGTCGTCAATGAAGATGTACTGGTTATAGATATGGTTACAGGAGAGCAACACGCCCACCGGAGAAGCAAAAGATAATCTGCAATCGCTCCGGTCGGTGGATAGCTTTTCATAGCGGGTATCAGTTCCCACCTTGCCCGGCATATCTTCCGCATCCGAAAGAGTATGCAAACAAAGAATATCGTCACCTATCCGCATATCTTCGGCGTTCAGTTGAATATCTTTCAATGTGGTAGTGTCTGTTTGTGAGAGTGAAAAGTATTTTTCCACGATACCCGCCGTTTCCTTTGTCCCGGTGATTTCGTCCGAAGTCAGGCGGGTAAGGGTAATGAAACCGCTATCATTCATAATGCTTTCAAACTGCCCCACCGCTTCGAGGAACTTTGTAACCGTTTCCTTGTCCTTTATCTCTTTGGGGACAAGGAAGCCCCGGCAAAGAGTAGAAAAATTACTCTGCATCCGGCTACGTTCCTTTGTCGTTTTCGTCAGAAACAAATAGCAGGTATGGTTTAAGAACGGTCTTTCATTAAAATGCCGTTCAAAGGAACGGGAAAGGAAACTCAAATCATCCTTTTGGATGTCAGGCGCATAGTTTTCTTTGATGAACCAGTCCTGTTTATGAACGATGCTATAATCGGGCAGCACCTTTACCGCCTTGTTCCAAGCGGAATGTATCGCTTCGTATTCGGCTGCCGTGACGGTGAACAGTTCCGGCAGTTCCACCCGGAACGCCACCGTTATGTCGGCATCTTTGGAAACGATACAGCCGTTTTCCACCATGAACAGTGGAAACTTGTTTTCCAGCGTAGTAGCTTTTAATATATTTCTCATTTCGATGCTTGTTTTAAATGGAATAATCGGGATATGGCTTTTCGGTTGATGATATGGAAAGGGTGGCTTTTGCGTGCGGACAATTTCATTAACCCGTGTGTCCCGTACTTTTCGTTTAACCGGAATGTGAGCCATACAAGCAGCGTTGCCGAAGTAACGCCGAAGATGATGCACACCCACTGGTTAATGCCTACCATGTACATGATGATGAAAAGCACGAACAGGGCTAACAGCCCGCCCGCAAAAATGAAAAGATACTGACTTTTCAACCCTTTAAACTCAACTGGCTTGCCTATCCCCCTGTTAATCGGATAGTCTGCCATAGTCCATTTCTTTAGAGGAAGAATGAACGTAGGATAGTGGCAGCGACAATCAAAAAGATACAAGCACCGAACCACGAAGCCGCCGTTTTACTGGTGTCAGGGTCGCCCGAAGAAAACTTGCCATAGACTTTCACGCCGCCAATCAAGCCCACCACCGCACCGATGGCGTAAATTAATTTTGTCGCCGGGTCGAAATAGGATGTTACCATGTTGGTAGCTTCTGTAATACCCGCCATGCCGTTACCTTGTGCAAAAGCAGAGGATGCAGCCAATAGAGCGACTGCCGAAAAGAGAACTTTCTTTTTCATTATAAATACATTGATTTTTAAATTGCCGGGCGGTTGGATAGTCCGCCCGGCGGAGTGATTAATAATTGAATTTTTGTGGTTGTGGGGAGTGTTCCCCAGTGTTCAGAAAGGTTTGTCTTAACCGTAATCTCTCTGTTTCATCATCTTATTATTTAAAGTTTACCATTAAAGAAAATCGTTCATGTCAAAGTCTGCCATTTCACTACTTCCGGCAGCCGGGACGGTGGCGGGTACGGGTATCTCATGCTTTTGTAAAAGTTCCGCTACCCGTGACCTGCCCCCGTTAATCTGCTCCACCAGCGAGTTAAACAGGTTTGTTTCCGTCCGGCAGATGGTCTGAACGGCTTGCCGTTCTTCCGTGTCGGACGCTTGTTTTACCTGAATGACCTGTACCATTTGCGCCAGTTCCCCCAGCGTGATACCCTGCGCCATTTCAGGCTCACCGCCGCCCATGTAACAGGCTATTTCTTCCGCTTCGATTTCATCGGGCGAAACGTCCGTTTCTTCTGCATCTTCTGTTTCATACTCCATTTCAAACTCGGTTTCAATCGCTTGCGGAGCAGGCGTTTCTTCCACCGTTTCACCGCTTTGCGGGACAAATATAGAAGCATTATCAACCCCTTTTGAAAGGTGTCCTAAGATGTCCCCGTTTGTCCTCATTTGTCCCACCCGGTAACGGCTTTCACCTACAAGACAATCCCCGTTTCCGGTTTTCACGGTCGGTTTTTTATCCGGTTGTTCCGGCTCTCTTTTCTCGCCCGTGAACCATGTTCCCAAGCTATCCCGGTATCGCCATAAGAGAACGGCGTAATACAGGAGTGTTCCGATAATAAACCATTTCAACATATCAGAACGGCTTTTCAAATTTGCTTTCGTACAGTTCGTTTATCTCGTCCTGAAACTGGTCGAAATGCCGGAGCAGGATATTTTCTACATAGCTGCTGACGGTTGCCTTGCGTCCGCCGATAACGGTTACTATCTTCATTAGCTTTTCGTGGGTGGTACGGCTGACATATAACGGTTGGCGGTCGGTCAAGTCCACCCGCATGAAATAGGTTTCCCGGTAATCGCCCGGAGTGTTCTTTTTCCGGCGGGCAGGTTCTTTCACCGCCTTTTCTTCCTTTGGTTCTGCCTTGATTTCTTCCTTATCCACCGTTCCCTGCTTATCCGGTGTTTCCACCGCCACCGATGGCGTTTCCTGTTTCTTCACGGGCAAGCCCTGTGAAATACTCTCTTTCATAAAATCCTCGTCAATTTGCGGTTTCCCGCCGCTTTGCTTTGCCATATCGTTACAGTTTAATAAGGTATGCGATTTCGGTTATCAGTTCTTCCATGTTGCTGCCTTTTACCAGCCGTTTGTCTGCCGGGAACAGCGTAGAACGGAACACAGTTTTGCGTTGTGCGTCCAGTTCTTTCTTGAACCGTTTTGTGTCCGGGATAAATACTTTCATAAGCGGTAGTTCCAGTTCCCCTATGGTCTGTTCATACAGGGTGTACAGGTCTGTTTTTTCTCTGCCATCTACCATGTTCCAAAACAGGTGCAGCCCTTTCAGTCGGCACGCTTCATTCTTTACCAGCAGTTTATGAATTGCCACCGCAAAGGAAAGGCTACTTTCCAATACCACCCGGTCGGCGGCTATGGGAGTGAAAATATAATCCACCCCTGAAAGGGAGTTTATAACACCCTCACTGTTCACCGTTCCGGGCAGGTCGAAAAAGACCACATCATAATCCATCCCGGCAGACGCAAGATATTCATCCGCCGTTTTAATCGCTTCGTCCGGTGAACTGCAAAGCACCGGGTAGGCTTTCTTCCCCAGTGTTTTGAACTGGTTGAAAGCAAGCTGTTTGTAATAATCGTCACCGTTCACCTGTTCGGCATCCCGTTTGCGCATGGCACTGATACTGTGCTGCGGGTAGTCGCAATCCACGACCGCCACGTTATACCCTTTCAGGTAATACAGGTAACTTGCCACCAAGACGGTGAATGTTGTTTTGCCGACCCCGCCCTTTTGGGTGGAGAAAGCCACATACAAGGTTTCTTTCTTCATTGTAATAATTCTTTTTTGTGATACATCTTTATTTCATTCCATCCGTACAGATTAACGGATGGTTTTCTTTCGTGCCATGTTGAAAGCTCAAAAGCCGGAATGACTTCTTTTTCTCTTTCCTTGTTTCTTGCTATCTTTCTACAAAGGCAGGTTGTTTTCTTCCTTGCTTTTTTGTTTTCATTCATTCCACAAAGACAGCTTGTTTTCTTTGCAGACCGTTTGCTTTCCCGATTGCAAGCCTGTTTCCTTTCAATCATTCCATCCGGTTTGCTTTCCTGCTTTCTTGAAAGATTGCAATCTTGAAATCTTGTTTTCAAGTTTTCAAAACCGCTTTCTTTCCGTCCGCTTTCCGTTACATATTTCCATCTATCCATATTGCTATCTTTCTGAAATCCGGGACAAATAAACGTAGAAAAACAACCCCTTTCGAGATGTGTCCTCAAATGTCCCCGTTTGTCCTCATTTGTCCTATAACCCGCTATTTCACAGCATTTTTAATACCCGTTACTTTGCAACCGAAAGGTATCGGTCAGGCTAACCAAGCCCCCGCCGCCGGGAGCGTTCCAATATCCGCTAACTCCAATCCGTCCGTAGGCGGATTTTTATTTGCACTGGCAAATAGCAAGGTGTGTTCTGCGCTGCTTGAAATTCTTTCAGCAGCTTTGAACGCCTTGCCCGGACGAAGCCGGGATAGGGTCACTCCGAAGTCGTAACCCTTTAAAAAAATGTAGCATGAAACAGAAAAATGAAAATGCGCCCCGTCCGGGTGGCGCAGGACGCAAGCCCAAAGCAGACCCGGCAGTGTTCCGGTACTCTATCAGCTTCAATGCGATAGACCACGCCCGCTTTTTGGCATTGTTCGACCAGTCCGGTATGCGCACCAAAGCGCATTTTATCACCGCCCGTATCTTCGGCGAACCGTTCAAAGTGATTAAAATCGACAAGGCGGCGGTAGAATATTATACCCGGCTGACCGCCTTATATTCCCAGTACAGGGGTATCGCCGTGAATTATAATCAGGTGGTAAAGGCTCTCAATACCAATTTTTCAGAGAAGAAAGCACTCGCATTTCTCTATAAACTGGAAAAGGCAACGATAGAACTTGCCGACCTGAACCGCCAAATTATTGAATTGACCCGTGAATTTGAAACAAGATGGTTGCAAAAATAAGTGTGGGTAGTTCCCTGTTCGGTGCGCTTTCCTACAACCAAAACAAGGTGGATGAACAGCAGGGAAAGGTACTTTTAAGCAACCGGATGTTTGAAAGCGAGGACGGAAATTTCAGCATCCGGCGATGTATGGAATGTTTCGATATGCACCTGCCCGCAGACCTGAAAACGGAAAAGCCGATTATCCATATCTCCCTGAACCCGCACCCGGACGATGTGCTTTCAGACAGCCAGCTTGCGGACATCGCCAAAGAATATATGGATAAGTTGGGGTACGGTAATCAGCCGTTTATGGTGTATAAGCACGAAGATATTGCAAGGCATCATATACATATCGTTTCCATCCGGGTAGATGAAACAGGCAAAAAGATAAACGACAAGTTCGAGCATATCCGCAGCAAACAAATCACCCGTGAACTGGAACAGAAATACGGGCTGCATCCGGCAGAGAAGAAACAGGCAGCAGACCGCCCCGAACTTAAAAAGGTGGATTACCGGGCAGGGGACGTAAAGCACCAGTTAGCCAATACGGTGAAAGCCCTTGCCAGCAGCTACCGTTTCCAAAGTTTCACGGAATACAAAGCGTTGCTATCTATATATAATGTACAGGCGGAAGAAGTGAAAGGGGAAGTGAACGGCAAGCCCTATAACGGCATTGTCTATTCGGCAACCAATGACAAGGGAGAAAAGCAGGGAAACCCGTTCAAATCTTCCTCTTTGGGTAAGTCGGTAGGTTACGAAGCCATCCAGCGACACATCAAGAAATCCGCAAAGGACATTCAGGACAAGAACCTGAAAGAGCGTACCCGCCGGACGGTTGGGGCAGTAATGAAATCCGCCCATAATCGTAAGGAACTGGAACAAGAACTGAAAAAGAAAGGTATAGATGTTCTTTTCCGGCAGAACGATACAGGCAGGATATACGGTGTAACATTCATCGACCACGAAAACCGTACCGTCCTGAACGGTTCACGGTTGGGAAAAGACTTTTCCGCCAATGTGTTCAATGACCTGTTTTCCGGCTCCCGTACTTTGACGGGAAACAGTAAACAGGAAACGCAGGAACAAAAACCGGAATATAACCCGACCGGACATCTTGAAAATACAGGAAAAGCCATTGCGGGACTGTTCAGCCTGTTATCCGGTGGGGACGATACGCCACCCGACAACAGCCAAGTTCCACCACCCAAGAAGAAAAAGAAGAAGAAACAAAGACGTATTTAATAACTATAAAAATTTCAATTATGCAGAATGAAGATGATTTAAGAGGACTTGCAAAGGTCATGGACTTTATGCGGGCAATCAGTATTTTATTTGTAGTGATAAACATATACTGGTTTTGTTACCAGTCGTTCCGGGAATGGGGTATCAATATCGGGGTAGTCGATAAAATCCTGTTGAACTTCCAGCGTACCGCCGGGCTGTTCTCCAATATCCTATATACCAAACTTTTTTCAGTGGTATTCCTTGCGCTTTCCTGTTTGGGAACAAAGGGAGTGAAAGAGGAAAAAATCACATGGAACAAGATTTATGTATTCCTGACAATCGGTTTTATCCTGTTTTTCCTGAACTGGTGGTTATTGGTTTTACCGTTGCCACTGGCGGCAAACACGGCATTGTATATCTTTACCATGACAGCCGGGTATCTTTCGTTATTGGCAGCCGGAGTATGGATTTCCCGCCTGTTGAAAAATAACCTGATGGACGATGTGTTTAATTTGGAAAATGAAAGTTTCGCACAGGAAACACGCCTGATAGAAAACGAATATTCCGTAAATCTTCGTTCTCGTTTCTACTATAAAAAGAAGTGGAACGATGGATGGATAAACGTTGTAGCAATTTTTCGTGCGTGCATCGTTGTTGGAAATCCGGGCAGTGGGAAGTCTTTTTGTGTCGTAAATCAATTTATCAAACAGCAAATAGAAAAGGGCTTCGCAATGTATCTGTATGATTACAAATTTCCCGACCTTTCGGAGATAGCCTACAATCATTTACTTAACCATTCGGACGGGTACAAGGTGAAGCCCAAATTTTACATAATCAATTTTGACGACCCACGTAAGAGCCACCGATGCAACCCGATAAATCCGGCATTTATGACGGACATATCGGACGCATACGAAGCCAGTTATACAATCATGTTAAATTTGAACCGCAGTTGGATAACCAAACAGGGGGATTTCTTTGTAGAAAGTCCTATTATCTTACTGGCTTCTATCATTTGGTTTTTGAAAATCTATCAGGGTGGAAAGTATTGTACATTCCCGCACGCCATTGAATTTCTGAACAAGAAATATGCCGACACGTTTACAATTTTAACCAGTTATCCCGAACTGGAAAACTACCTTTCACCGTTCATGGACGCATGGGAATCCAATGCGCAAGACCAGTTGCAAGGGCAGCTTGCAAGTGCTAAAATCCCACTTTCAAGAATGATTTCACCTGCCCTGTATTGGGTAATGACAGGGGATGATTTTTCACTGGATATAAACAATCCGGAAGAACCTAAAATTTTGGTGGTAGGCAATAATCCCGACCGTCAAAATATCTATTCCTGTGCTTTGGGACTGTATAATTCCCGTATCGTGAAGCTGATAAACAAGAAGCACCAGCTAAAATGTTCCGTAATCATTGACGAGTTACCGACCATCTATTTTCGGGGACTGGATAACCTGATAGCAACGGCACGAAGCAACAAGGTAGCGGTCTGTTTGGGCTTTCAGGATTTCAGCCAGTTACGCCGGGATTATGGGGATAAGGAAAGCAAAGTTATCGAAAATACGGTAGGTAATATTTTTAGCGGTCAGGTGGTTTCTGAAACGGCAAAAACGCTTTCAGACCGTTTCGGAAAGGTCTTGCAGAAACGCCAAAGCATGACTATCAACCGGAATGATAAATCAACCTCAATCAGTACGCAGATGGATAGTTTGATACCGCCCAGTAAAATATCTAACTTAACGCAGGGTATGTTTGTGGGTGCGGTTAGTGACAACTTCGATGAACGCATCGAGCAAAAAATATTCCATGCGGAAATTGTGGTGGATAACGAGCAAGTGAAACGGGAAACTGCCAACTACAAGAAGCTGCCCCAAATTATAGATTTCAGGGACGAGGACGGGAACGACCGGATGCAGGAAGAAATACAGGCGAACTACAACCGGGTCAAGCAAGAAGTCCAGCAGATTGTCACGGACGAAATGGAACGGATTAAGAACGACCCCAATTTGCAGCACTTAATAAAAACAGAAGAATAGAAGATTTTTCAGACAAACGGCAGCTTTTTACAGGCTGCCGTTTTTATTGGCAGGGACAAATAAGGACAAACAGGGACTAATGAAGCCACCTATTCCCAAAGCCTTAAATATACTCTATTTCATCCTTACTTTTACTTCCGAAAATTTATTTACTCACTAAAATTCAAAACATTATGGATGTAAACACAGCCAGCCAATCCACCACTGACGAACAGATGATGGATATTCTTCTTGTACTGGATAAGGAGAAAAAGACAATCAGCGCAGTAAAAGGCGTAGATGAAAACGGGGAACTCCAAACCGTACCGCCGGAGAACAACAGTGAACTTTTGAAATTCGACCGTCACGGTGATTTCTTTTCCAACTTCTTTTCCAACATGATGAACCAGTTGAAGAACCCGACCCGTTTTAACTTCTTCAAAATCCCAAAGATTGAACTTCCCAAAATCGAGCCGATAATCAGGGATAATTTCAATCATCCGACACCTGAAAACGAAGCGGGCATAGAGCGTTACCGGGTGACACCTGAAACCGTGAAGCAGGAAGCGAAGAAAGAACAACAGGAAACCCAAGCCCAACAACCACAGCAGCCAGCCAAAGAAGCGGGAGCAATGGCGCAAACACCGCAGCAACCCGACAAAAGCAAGTATGTGATTGACCCGGATAAAGTGGACTGGGAAGCCTTGAAGAATTTTGGTCTATCCAAAGAACAGCTTGAAAAGGCAAAGGCTTTAGAACCCATGTTAAGGGGCTACAAGTCGCCCGGAGCGTTTACCATCGCCGGAAACTACAATTCAGCCATTATGAAACTGGACGCACGTTTATCTTTCCGGCACGACAAAGACGGGAATGTAGTTTTGGCGATACACGGCATCCGACAAAAGCCGGAACTTGAACGTCCGTTCTTCGGACATGAATTTTCCAAAGAAGATAAAGCCAATCTTCTTGAAACGGGAAACATGGGACGGATAGTAAACCTGAAAAACTATATCACGGGAGAAATGATACCCTCTTTCGTCAGCGTGGATAAGGTAACAAACGAACTGGTTTCCATGCGTGCAAGCAGCGTCCAAATACCCGATGAAATAAAGGGTATCAAACTGAACAAGGAACAAAAGGAAGCCTTACGGGAAGGAAAAGGAGTATTCCTTGAAAATATGATTTCCAACCGTAAAAATCCCTTTTCCGCAACTGTTCAGGTCAATGCCGACAAGAAAAGTCTGGAATTTATCTATCCCAATGCCAAACAGTCACAGGAGCAAGGGCAGAAACAGACGCAGCAGAACAGCCTTGTCACCAGTGACGGTGTAACCATTCCCAAAAGCATTTCAGGAATAGAGCTATCCCGCCAGCAACAGCAGGATTTACTCAATGACAAGACCATCTATGTTGCCGGGCTGAAAGACAAGCGAGGGGTCGAATACGATGCTTATATTCAGGTGAACCATGATAAGAAGAAGTTAGGCTTTTACAGTGACAATCCCAGCTTTGACCGTTCCGCCGTGAAAGAGATTACCCCCGCCAGCAAGAACCGCACACAGGTAGCGGTCAATTCGGAAGGCAAGACCAACGAAGCTACCAAGAAAGTGAAAGAACCCTTGAAAAAGGGTCAGGACAAGCCCACTGAAAAACAAAAGACCAAGCAGGATAAAAAGGAGAAGCAGGAGCAGACGGACAAACCCAAACAGAGCAGGGGACGCAAAAGATGATAGCGGTATTAATCCTTATCCCGGTTGTCGGTTTCGCCCTGTTTACCCTTGTCTGTTACAAAACAGACTGGGAAGCCATAGACGAGCAGAACCGACAATATTATATAGATGGCTATCACATCTATTATGACCGGAAAATCCTAAGACAAAAAGAAGTGGAACAATTAAAATCAAAATTAGAATGATTGCAGTAATCGGAGAAAAACCAAGCGTGGCAAGGGATATTGCCCGTATTTTAGGAGCGAGTGAAAAACAGGATGGCTACCTTTCAGGTAACGGGTATCTCGTTACCTGGGCGTTCGGCCATCTTGCCGGTTTGGCAATGCCGGAAGCATACGGCATACAGAGTTTCCGCCGGGAAAGTCTGCCCATCATCCCGGATAGTTTTCAACTTACACCCCGACAAGTGAAAGCGGAAAAAGGGTACAAGGCAGACCCCGGCGCATTGAAACAACTAAAGGTAATCAAAGATGTATTCGACCAGTCGGATAAGATAATTGTCGCTACCGATGCAGGGCGCGAGGGAGAACTTATCTTTCGCTACATCTACCAGTATATCGGATGCAACAAGCCCTTTGTCCGTTTATGGATAAGCAGCCTTACCGACAAGTCAATCCGTGAGGGACTGCAAAACCTGAAAGCCGGCAGCCTGTATGATAACCTTTTCCTTTCGGCACAGGCACGCAGCGAAGCAGATTATTTAATCGGCATAAATGGTACACAGGCTTTAAGTGTGGCAGCCGGACAAGGCATTTTTTCTTTGGGACGGGTACAGTCGCCCACGTTGGCGATGATATGTACCCGCTTTTTAGAGAATAAGAACTTTATCCCGCAAAAGTATTGGCAACTAAAATTACAGACAACTAAGGACAATGTAGCTTTTACGGCACTATCCACAGAAAAGTACGATATGCAGCAGCCCGCCATCGACACGCTGCAAAGGATAAAGGAAGCGGAAACGGTACAGGTGAAAACCGTAGAGCGTAAGGAAGTAAACCAAGAACCGCCATTGCTCTATGACCTAACCACGCTCCAAAAAGAAGCGAATACCAAATTGAATTTTTCCGCAGACAAAACCCTATCCATCGCACAAAAGTTATACGAGGGTAAACTAATCAGCTACCCCCGAACCGGAAGCCGTTATATCTCACAGGACGTGTTCGAGGAAATCCCGGAACGTCTTGTCAATTTGGAACAGTACACCCGTTTTGGCGGATATGCCGCCGGGATGAAAGGCAAAGCCTTAAATTCCCGTTCCGTGAACGATGGCAAGGTAACAGACCATCACGCCCTGATTGTGACGGAAAACCTGCCCGGCAAACTGGAAACGGACGAACAGGCAATCTACGAACTGATAGCCGGACGGATGTTGGAAGCCTTTTCTGAAAAATGCGTCAAAGACGTTACCAGTGTAACGCTGGAATGTGCAGGGTCGCTTTTCACGGTCAAAGGGTCTGTAATCAAGTCCGCCGGATGGCGTGCCGTATTCGGCGAGAAAGAGGACGGAGAAGATAACGCCACTTTACCCGCCATGCAGGACGGAGATAGTTTACCGCTTTCCGGCATTGAATTGTTGGAGAAACAGACCAAGCCCAAACCGTTACACACGGAAAGCAGTTTGCTTTCTTCAATGGAAACAGCAGGAAAAGAACTGGAAAACGCCGACCTGAAAGCCAGCATGAAAGATACGGGTATAGGCACACCCGCAACACGGGCAGCCATTATCGAAACGCTGTTTTCCCGCCAGTATATCGTTCGGGAGAAAAAGAACCTTGTCCCGACCGAAAAGGGACTTGCCGTTTATAATATCATCCGGGACAAGAAGATAGCAGACGTTGAAATGACGGGAATGTGGGAAAATACGCTTGCCAAAATAGAAAGCGGAGAAATGAACCCCGACACGTTCCGCAAAGGCATCGAAGTTTATGCACGGCAAATCACGGCTGAACTTTTGGATGTTCAACTTTCTTTCGCTTCGGGCAGTGGTTGTATCTGCCCGAAATGCAAGAGGGGACGCATCCTTTTCTATCCGAAAGTCGCCAAATGTTCCAATGTGGATTGTTCCGTTACCATCTTCCGCAACAAGAGCGACAAGCAGCTAACGGACAAACAGATTACTGAACTGGTGACTACCGGGAAAACCGGGCTAATCAAAGGCTTTAAAAGCAAGAACGGCAAAGTCTTTGATGCTTCACTTGCCTTTGACGAGCAGTTTAATGTTACTTTCGTGTTCCCTGACAAGAAAGGCAAACCGAAGAAATAAGACGGAAATAGTTATATTTGCCACAGAAAGTTTCATTATAGATAGATTTATAATTGAAATTTTTGTGGTTGAAGCACCCGGAGGGACACCGGGTGCTTTTTTAAATCATTCTCCTTTATACTGGTAGGTCAGGTAAACGACCTGATTGTCTATCACCCGGTGTCCGGTCAGTTCCCACTTCGACCCGAAAGTCTTTCCTATAAACTTGATACCGTCCCCAAGCATGACCGGAACGATATACAGCGTTATTTCATCCAGCAGGGACGCTTCAATCAGCGAGGTTATAAACTTACCGCCGCCAATGACCTGAATATCGGTTTCCGAACTTGATTTAAGTTCATTGATTGCCCGTAAGGGTATATCGGTAAGAAAGGTTACATTCTCCTTTTTCGTCACATTGGTGTCGTAGTGGGACACTACAAAAGTCTTTTTACTTTTGTACGGCCATCCGCCCCAACGTTTAAAAATCATGTTATAGGTATTCACTCCAGCAAGAAATATACCGGGTTGTTCATAAGCTGCCGAAATTTCCTTTTTAACGTTTTCCGGCATCCAGTCCAAATCATTATCTTTTCGGGCAATGAAGCCATCGAGAGATACGGCAATACAAGTTTTTAAATGTTTCATAAGTTGGTATCAAACAGTTTTTAGTTATAAACTGTTCGCCAGTACGTCTAAAAAAAGCGTGAACTCACACTATTCCAACGTAGAGGCACTGGTACGCCTAAGAGAAGAAACAGGCAAGCCCACGCTATACAGAAGTATAGCATGAACATTGCGCATAAATCTCTTCTCTTTGAAAATTACCAGTTTTCTACGTTGAGACGTTCTGCGAACGCTATGTTATATATAAAAGCAATCGGCTTTTCAACCTATGCTGTTATTGTCTTATGAAACTGTTGCAAATATACTGAAAGTCCCGGATATACCCGAACAGGAAAAAGAAAATCCTGTTTTATCTCACGACAAAACAGGATTAAAAGCTATTAGAAAAGAAAAAATTAGTCGGTTTTTTCACGGATTAACTTGTGTACGTCCGTGGCACGGTAATAACATCTACCATCCAACATAAGGAAAGGGAGTATTCCTTTTTTTCGATAACGGGTCAGTGTTCGAGGGGCTACTTTCAGAAGCAAGCATAAATCCTGATTATCCAGTAGTTCTTCACCATCCAAACAATTACGTCCTTTTATCACCCGGTCTATTTTCTTGTCCTGCATATCGAACCTATCCATGATACGCTCCATCCATGCGGTAAAATCGTCTTTATCTATATACATAAGGCTACCTGATTAAATTAAACCAATCATAAAATAACTTTGGTTGGACGGGTCTTTAATGATAATATCCCGTTCCCGCATGAAACGAACATAGCTTTTGGCAGTACGTTCTTTCACGTCCAAAACCTGCTGCAACTGTTCGCACAGGTCTATATAGGTAATATGTGTCTGCCGTCCAAAAATATCACGGGCAACGCATACCAGTTCCTTTTCCTTGCGTTTCTCTTTTTCCTCTCGTGGCTTTTCCCCTTTATAAAGGTGCATCCCGGCTGCTTTGTCCCAAGCAAAAAGCATCAAAGGAACGTCCAAAGGACTACCGTCACGGACTTTCAGGGCTTTTACCACCGATTGTGTAGGTTCTTCGTCCTTTTCGATGGAAAGGATAGTTGCCGCTTTGCGCTGTAATTCCGAGCCTAAATGCCCCCGGAGCTTCAATCCATTGGGTACGAAATGCAGCACGCAAAGAATACAGGTATTATAAATTCCTGCCAGTCGGTATAGTTCATCTATCACCGCCACACTTTCCGCTTCATCATTGGCACTTTTCACAAGGTCGGCGATACCGTCTATCACTACTAACTGTATGCCCCCATATTGGTAATAGAACTTATCCATACTCTGAACAATGGCGTGCAGACGTTCTTTGCGGGACATCCCCGTCAAACAAAATGCTTTCAGTTCTTCCGGTTTGTCCGGTTGCTTCGCACGTGCCAACAGGTTACTTACATTCTTGAACAGTTGTACTTCGGATTGTTCCGTATCGTAAAGTAATACCGCTTTGCGGTTACTGTTGGCAGTAATTTGTATGCCGAGAGTATCAACTTCCTTATTCGGCTGGCAGATGCAGCCTGCCAACATAGCAGCGATATAATTACTTTTACCTGTTCCCTCGCCACCCGTAATGCCGAACAGGTTTCCTTGTGTCCCCAGTGGAACGTCCCCGGCAGAGATTATCACTTGTGCTTTTACTGGGGGATTATTGAAGTCTATTTCGCACGATTTAAGCATAATCAATGTATCACTATATAGGTTGTCTAAAAATTCAATAAACAGTTTCAGGAAATCTTCACGGGTATTACCCGCTTTAAAATAATCGGAAATATCCTTTTCTTCTTTTGTACCGGAAAGCGGTAAAAGCAGCCGTTTTACTGAAAATTCTTCCAATTGCTTTTCCTGTTTGCGCGCGCTTTCCTTCCCCGTTTTATCGGTATCATACAATAAGATGATGTGCTTAAACCGGAAAGTCAGTTTATAAATCAGGGTAGGGGGAACAGTCACCGTTTCACTATTGAAGCAAATAGCATGGAAACCATGTGCAGCCAATGACATGACATCTTTTTCTCCGCCCGTAATAAACAGTGTATCACCTTTTGCGGGTAGTTGTTCCAAACCGAAACAATAATTATCTCCGAAATTACCGCCATAGAGGAAACGAGTTTTTGAGAATGGACGATACAGTTTTATATATCGTTTACTTTTATATCCGTACATTGGTTCTGTTACGGATGAAGTATATGTGAATGGTGTTCCATCCGCCGTTACACTCTGAAAATCCCGTAGGGAACAGACCTTGTACAGTTCCAATATTTCCGGTGTGATACCATACTGTTGCCAGTACATTAATTCGGCAAGCTGAAATTTCTGTTCCCTGAACTGATAAGGCTTACTTTCTTTTTCAGGTGTTTCTTCCAATATATTATCCACCACACGGCAAGAATTACGGGTAACAGGTATCGGGTTACCTGTTGCCAGTCCTAATCCCAAATCCCGGTCGATGGTTTCCAGTATCTCCACAAAATCCATCGAATTATTGCAGTCCAGCCCTTTAAGTTGTCCCACGAAAAAGAAACAATCGCCGCTATAACTGTCATTTCCAAAGTCTTTCATTTTATAGATACCACTTCGGCGGTCGAAATAGATGTTACAGGACGCTTTATTATCTTCATAAAGCGGATTTAAGAAATTTCTACCTATCCGCCAATTACCGGGTACATAGTGCTTGAACACGGATAGCCCGTTACTTGTCCTTTCTAAGATTTCTTCTTTCCTTAACATATAGGTGGTGGTTGGTTATCAGGTCTTGAATATTCTCTTTATTGCTCTTTATCAGTCGTTCTTCCAGCATCCGTTTTACTTCGCTTATTTTGTAGAAGTAACGCCCCCGAATATTGGAGTAGGCAATAGTTCCAGCCACTCGCAAACGTTGCAGTGTCTTTTCACTGATTTTCAAAAATGTGCAGACCTCGTAACTATCCACCCAAATTTCATCTTCATTGGTACTTTCCGCTTCCGTGTGATTGAATATGTAATCGGCGATAGCGGTAATTTTGTTGTCTAAATCCTTGTAGGCTTTTGACTCGAATGTTATTATCTCCATTTTGCTAACTAATTGATTTGCTGCAAAGTTGAAGCATTTGAAAAAATAAATCTTCCAACCTCTTTCCAAGTTGGAAGATTTATTTTTTTGAGGATTTTAGCCTAAAAACCATCTGTTTTGAGCTGAAAAGTAAGAAAAAATGGGTGAAAACGGGTAAAAACAAAAACAACCAAGTTGGTAGATACTTGGTTGTTTTTGTGCTTTTGTTTTTTATAAGTTGTCGTCTTCATCCATTTTCTTCAGCAAACACTTTATTAGGTTACTAAGAAATGAAGTCCGGTCTTTCTTCCGGTCTTTTATTGTTATATAAGTCCGATAGTAATCCCCTAAATCAACTTTGAAAGATGCTTCTAAATAAGTCATAATCTCTTTAATATCTGCTTTACCATTATTCAAGACACACGCAGCATAAATAGAATATCCAAGTTCTACTAATGCTATCTTTGGAGCAGTCCATCGAAAAGGGTGTTCAGAAAGAAATGCTCGACTTTCTTCAATGATTATTTGCTTATCTACATAATGTAGCCTTTTATTCAAATAAATGCTAAGCATATCATTTGCTAATATTTGTGCTGCTTTGTGGTCGTAGCAAGTTGAAAATTCCGGGTCACGGTCATAAGGGGTACAATTCGGGCATAGTTTAAAATCAATATGCCCCCTTACAAAATAATGATTATCTAAATGTGTCGCTTTGGAACGGTAATATTGATAGAAGTCTAAATTACTTTCAAAATAGGAGGTCAGTTCATCCAATCTGTCGTTGTAGTGCTTCTTTACTACCTCAATGCTACCATTCGGTTTTCTCATTTCAGCGTTATACACATCTGTGAAGTATAATAATCGTCCCAAGACTTCCGGTTTTATATATTTGAAAAAATAAATTTCCTCTTCTTTACTTTCAAACGGATGCTCAATAATAATTGTTCTTAATTCTTCGAGTGATTTTTGTAGGAACTCTACTACTTCAAATATTAAGTCTATTGAAATATTCCAATTATCAATATCTATTTTATCATAGATTACAAGGTCTATGTTCTTTATAAAATTCTCATATTCGATTTCGCTATTCATGTCATATATTCTTCTGTCATTTATATTGCAAATAGAAGTTTATTTTTATATTTTAATATACAATAAATAAATGTAGAAAGTATGTGAGCATACTTCCTACATTAGATAGCCAATTAAAAAATTGTATTAAGTTAGTTTCCTTTCAAACAGAATATTGATGAATGATTTTAGCCACAGCATCCGCAAGAGTTACCTTGATTTTCACTCGTATCATTCTTTTCTGATACTTTGGTTTCGTCCTTTTTCAAATTCTCTGACGGATTTCCATCTTCTTCTACTTCCTCTATTTGCACTCCGCAACTACATTTACAAGGTTTCGGAGCAAATAGAGAGGCAAAAAAGCCTTTCTTCTTATCTTCCTTTTCTTCCATAATTGAACTATTTATTTTTAAGTGATTATAAAAACAGGTTAAATACATAACCTGCGATAACTGCCGTTAAAAAGATAACTGCCACTATCATGCCTACCAGTTTTTTCTTGAATATACTGGCAAGCATACTCATTTCGGGAATAGCCATTCCTGCACCACCGATAACGAGGGCAATAACCGCCCCGATGCTCATACCTTTGCCCATCAATGCTATGCCGATGGGGATAGCTGTTTCTGCACGGATATACAGAGGAATACCCAATACGGCAGCCACAGGTATAGCGAGAGGATTGTCTGCACCTGCTATTTTCAACACAAAATCTTGCGGCATATAGCCATAAATGCCAGCACCGAGAGCAACACCTATCAGTAAATATATCATAATAGGTCTAAGGCTCCCCCACGCATTTATAAAAGCAATCTTTATTTTTTGGCGGAAAGGAAGCAACCTTTTGTTTTTAGGCTGTTCGCTGCCTGAACAATAACTGGGTTTCACCCGAACATTTTTCACATACTTTTGTGCGCCTATTTTTTCGAGAACATATCCAAATGCAACGGAACAGATAAAAGCGATGACAAAATAGAAAACCATTGCCTTAAATCCTACCAAAGCTCCCAACATACCTATAATGATAGGATTGAGTAATGGAGAAGCTATCAGAAAGGACATTGTAGAACCAAATGGAACTCCTGCATTTAGAAAACCTACTGTCATAGGAATGGTAGAGCAAGCGCAGAAAGGGGTTAATGCCCCAAATCCGGCAGCTATGACATTGCCCATAATACCCGAACCTGATAGCTTTTTCCGAATCGTTTCTTCCGGGATATACATCAGTATAATTTCTACGGCTGCGCTGATTAACATAAATAAGGCTATCAACTCAATCGTAATAAATACGAAGTATTGTAATGTGTCTAATAAAGTATTCATAATCTATTGAATTAAAAACTATTTATTAATTAAATGTAGTGTCACAACAGCTTTCTTCCTGTTCAGGTTGTGGCTGTGTTCCGCAACATTTCTTTTCTTCTGGTTGCACTGATTGTGTGTTTGCCGGGCAGCATCCGCCACTTTCATTGCTTTGGACTGTTTGATTTTTATTTCCAATAAACAGAACGAATACAAGTATTGCCACACCTAACCACAAGAAGAATTTTTGGAAAGACTTTGATTTGGAACGTCTTTTCAGATTTGTTTCTGAAACATTCGTTCCACATCCACAAGTTTCTTTTTTGAAATAAACTTGATAAAAGCCAAAGAGTAGGGAGATGATGGCAAAGCCAATAAACCAACCTTTATACTCTGCAAAAAAACTAAGTTGTGACGCTCCAATTCCTAATGTTGCTAATATTCCGGCTAATATAGGTAGCCCACAGCAACTTATTACACCTAATAAAGCAAGTAATGGTGATATTACACTTGCTATCATCGACCAAATTGTTCCTGACTTGCCCATTCTTATTTTACTTTAGGAAACCAACTTCTTGTATTATTGGCTATTTTTACTAACATAAGCATTACTGGAACTTCAACCAATACGCCTACTACGGTAGCCAGTGCAGCACCGGACTGTAAGCCGAAAAGAGAAATAGCCACCGCCACCGCCAACTCAAAGAAGTTACTCGCACCAATCATTCCGGCAGGTGCGGCGACATTGTGGGGTAACTTCCACCACTTTGCCCAACCGTAGGCAACAAAGAATATCAGAACCGTTTGCAGGACAAGCGGGACGGCAATCAAGACAATATGTAACGGATTGTTCAGTATCGTTTCCCCCTGAAACGAAAACAGGATGATAAGCGTTAATAGCAATCCGCCAACCGTATAGTTATCGAACTTGCGGACAAAGACGGTATTGAAATAGTCTATTCCTTTTCGCCGGATAACCGTTACACGGGTTACTATTCCGGCAGAAAGTGGAATGACAACAAACAGTACGACCGAGAGTATAAGCGTGTCCCACGGGATAGAAACGCCACCGACACCCAACAAAAACGCAACGATAGGAGCGAAAGCAACCAATATTATTAAATCATTGACTGCCACTTGCACCAATGTGTAAGCTGCATCCCCTTTGGTTAAATGACTCCATACAAACACCATCGCCGTACAGGGTGCAGCACCTAACAGAACTGCCCCAGCTAAATATTCTTCGGCTAATCCGGCAGGGATTAATGACTTGAAAATAACGTAGAAGAATAGATAAGCTATTCCAAACATGGTGAATGGCTTTATTACCCAGTTCGTCACACAAGTAATGACAATCCCTTTCGGACGTTTGCCTACGTTCTTGATGCTCTGAAAATCTACTTTCAGCATCATGGGATATATCATTAACCAAATCAGGATAGCCACAGGTATAGACACGTTGGCATATTCAAATTTGCTCAATGTTTGCGGTATTGCCGGAAGATATTGTCCGATGGCTATCCCGATAACGATACACAAGGCTACCCAAATAGTCAGGTATCTTTCAAAAAATCCAATTCCTTGTTTCTTTTCCATAATGACTGCCCTTTATTTTAATTGCGGTTTTAATTCTTGCAGGTAAAAATCATAGAAACGCATTCTTATTTCATCCCGTACCCGAAGAAATTCACTATTTATAAACTCCGGTGTCCCGGTCGCTTCTGATGGGTCGTCAAATCCAATGTGCAATCTGTTTTTTACCTTGCCTGTAAACATAGGGCAGCTTTCATTTGCGCTGCCACATACCGTTATCACATAGTCCCATTCGTGCCCTAAATACAGGCTAACGTTTTTAGGGGTATGGTTGGTAAGGTCTATTCCTGTTTCAGACATAACTTTTACCGCCATCGGATTAACCTTTTCAGCAGGTTTTGTTCCTGCTGAAAAGACATCCATGTTTTTATCGAATGACTGTAAGAAACCGTGTGCCATTTGGCTACGGCAACTGTTACCAGTGCAAAGGATTAAAATCTTCATATTCTTATAAGTTTTTCCATTCAATCAGGGCAGTATTGCCCTTTGACAATTCTTCTACTTTCTTAATCCAAGTCAATTCACTTTGCGCTTTTGCTTGCAAAAATGAATTTGCTGTATTTGTCAATGACAAACAGGCATTTACTACCCACCATTTGTTGTTAATCCCGGCACGCTGCAAATCCATTTGTAGGCGTTCTGCTTCAAAAACAGGTGTTGCTTCGGGTAAAGTGACTATTACTACTTCCGTTTCCTGTGGATTGCGTAAACGGGGTAATAAATTGGCTACTGCTCCGGTTACTTCTCCCTGTGTACGTTCTACTTCTTTGTGATAGCTTTGGGTAGCATCCAAAAGCAACAAAGTATGTCCTGTTGGTGCAGTATCAATCACTACGATTTCATTCTCCGCTTTATCTACAATTTCAGCAAAAGCCTTAAATACGGCGATTTCTTGCGTACATGGTGAACGTAAATCTTCCTCTATATATTCCATATCTTCGGCAGTCATGGTTTCGGCAGCTTTGCTACGAACTTCATTCTTGTACTTTTCCAGCACTTCCGCTTCGTCTATATGGCTTACCGTAATACCTGATTTGATGGCAAAATCATAGTTCAGGTGATTTGCCGGGTCAGTAGTGGTAAGATGAACCTTTGCACCGAGCTTTGTTAATTTCAAGGCTATTTCTGTGGCTAAGGTCGTTTTTCCTACGCCACCTTTTCCCATTGTGAACACTACTCGTTTACCGGAAGTATAGAGGTCATTTACCAATTCATCTATACTTTTGCTATCAGTTATCGGCTGATAACGAATTTCATTCGTAATACTATCACTGTATAGCATACGGCGGATATTGGCAATATTGGATAAATTGTAAGAACGCAGAGGAACGCTATACATGGGATATTCAGATAATGCAATAGGCATACTTTGTAACGCCTTTTGCTGCCTGTTATACAGTTGTTGTGAAACATTGTCTGCTTCATCTAATTGCTGTAAAACACCATTTATCACCAATAGCTGATTTTTAATTCCCAATAGTTGTAATTCATGCGAAGAACGGGCAGCTTCTTTCAACGGTGCTATTTCAGGACGGCTTACCAATACTAACCGGGTTGCGCTTGTATCAGACAATGTATCAACCGCCTGTTTATAGATACCTTTCCTTTCTTCCAAGCCTGATAATTGTCCTAAACAAGATGCGCCATGTGTACTTTCACTAATAAATGTACTCCATGCCGATGGAAGCTGCAACATTCGCAATGTGTGTCCGGTAGGTGCTGTATCAAAAATAATGTGGTCGTATTCCTTCGCTTTATCAGCATCGGTGATAAAGTCTGAAAACTCATTAAAGGCAGCGATTTCTACCGTACAAGAGCCTGAAAGTTGTTCTTCCATATTTTGAATAACGCTTTCAGGTAATTGTCCTCTAAAAGGTGCAATCACACTTTCCCTGTACTCTGCTGCTGCCTGTTCAGGGTCAAGGTTTACGACCGTCAGCCCCGGTACTTCTGAAATAGCTGTACCATGTCCGTTTAGGGTTTGATTGAAAACATCTTGCAGGTTAGAAGCCGGGTCTGTACTGATAAGAAGAATTTTCTCCCCTTTATCAGCTAATCCCACTGCCGTAGCGCAAGCAATAGAGGTTTTTCCTACTCCACCTTTTCCTGTGAAGAATAAGTATTTTGTTAGTTCTATATCGGATAAATTAAATGCTTTCATTATTCTGTATATTAATTTGTTCAACGATTATTTAACGGGCATCAAGTCTAAATTAATTCCTGTCCATTCACTCATTTGTTTAGTTGTGGGATAATCTTTAGAAACTGCAATTTCACCATCCACCAAAGTAATAGGCAGTGCTTCTGCACCATTCTTTTGAAGATATTGGTTTACAGTCTTGTTACTTACATAAACTTGCGGTTCGTCCCGCAAATTATGACGGGTAACAACAACACCCTGTCTTTTCAATGTTTCGATAACAACGGCTATCCTCATTAATTCAGGATTAATATTAGTTCCACACAAACCCGTAGGGCAACACATTGCCGGGTCAAAAATTTCTATTGTTTTCATACTGTCTTTTATTTTAATTAATACATTGTTTGTTTATAGATAAAGAATGACCGCATAATAAATTCCTATCGCAATAAAGAGGATAGCAACAATTTTGCGAAACCATTTTTCAAAGATTTGTACTCTGTTATAAAACTTGCCTAATCCGGCAACACTGTACGCCAATATCCAAGCAACAAGGATTACAGGTAGCCCCGTAGCAATAGCATAAATTACAGGTAAAAGATACCCGCCTGTTTCTGCTGCTGACAAAGGTATAAGCATACCGAAATAGAAAACCCCACTTGTAGGACAAAAGGCGAGAGCAAATAAAACTCCTAATAACATAGCTCCCCAACTGCCTTTTGTTTTCTTCTTTAGACCCTCTCCGCCAATATTGACTTTTGGTATATTCAGTTTTATAATATCAAGCATGAATATTCCGATAATAATTAAAACCGGAGCAATCAACATTTCACCGTATTTACTGACTGCCTTTTGAACCATGAACATACTTGCACCCTCACGAAGAATAGGAATAAGAATGAAACCAAGTGCTGTATAAGTTACTATTCTGCCGAATGTATAAAGCAATCCGTTTATAAATATACGGTGATGGTTCTCTATATCCTTACTGATAAATCCTATTGCCGTTATATTAGTAGCCAAAGGACAAGGGCTAACTGCCGTTAAAATCCCTAAGATAAAGGCTGTAATAGCAGGAATAGAACTATTGTCTAATAGTGATTGAAGAAAGTCCATCTTACAATGTTTTTAGTAATTCGTCAATCTTGTTTTTTATTCCCTCTTTAAATTTATCCGGTTCATTTCTTGCATTGGAGAAACTAAACTCCGTCATGTTATTTACATTCTCTTTACTGTCTTTCCAGCCATTCACAAACAAAGACGACCATGTAACTTCGTATTTATCTGCAATTTGCTCATTTTCCTTTTTGGATATATCTATCACCTTGAAGATGATTTTACCGTCCGCCTGTTCTTTGGAATAAAGGCTATCTAAAAGAGCTACCGTATTGGCTTCTATTGCCCGGCAGGTTATGCAACGTTGTGCACCGTGAAAATATAGAACTTCAACACGGTTAGTTTGATTTTCTTTTGCTATGCTGGTTTCTGTTTTATTCTTTGAACCATTACCACAGGAAATTAAAACGATTGTTGCAATCAGTAGATAAAATAACTTCTTCATAGTAAATAATTTATTTAGTTATCAATTCTTTCACTTCTGATAAGGATAATCTTTTTCCGGCAGATATGACTTTACCATCAATAACCAAAGCCGGGAGACTTAAAATATTATACTCCATGATTTTTAATAAATCTTCTTCCTTAATTAGAGTTGCATCGCAGCCCAGTTCTGAAATAGCTTGTTTTGTGGTTTCGTACAATGCCTTACAGCTTGAACACCCAGTTCCTAATACTTTGATTTCCATTTTCTATTCA
This sequence comes from Parabacteroides sp. AF17-3, assembly GCF_003635445.1. Taxonomy (NCBI): domain Bacteria; kingdom Pseudomonadati; phylum Bacteroidota; class Bacteroidia; order Bacteroidales; family Tannerellaceae; genus Parabacteroides; species Parabacteroides sp. AF17-3. The sequence goes on from NZ_QTMM01000008.1 coordinate 24,710, forward strand.
ATTATAAAGTTAATATACTAATCGTAATTCGTAGAACTACGAACATCATTCTCAAAAAAAGGTGCTGTTATCCACAGCACGATGTACCCGTACATTTACAATCACCCAAAAATGCAGCAAATAATTTACGGGCAAGTTCCCAATTCTCTCGGTTGATACAATACCGAACTTTTGGTGTTTCTATTTCCCCCTGAATTAACCCTGCATCTTTCAGTTCTTTTAAATGCTGCGAAACGGTTGCTTTAGCAATGGGTAGTACTTCGTGAATATCTCCGAAGAAACAACTTTCTTGTTTAGCTAAGAAACTAAGAATTGCCATTCGTGCCGGGTGACCCATAGCTTTAGCAAAACGAGCCATCTGTTCCTGTTCCTCTGTGTACTGCTTAGTTTTCACTTATATATCTCCTTTCTTGTTTGTTGTTCGCAAAACTACGAACTATTTTTAAATTGGCAAAATAAAACAGATGATATTTTTTAGATTAAACATTTTTTAGGTGCAAGGTGCAAGTATATATCTATATATATAGCTTGCACCTTGCACCTACATGGTATCTTTTATATTCAGGCATTTGCGTAATTCGGAAAAGAGTTGTATCTTTGAACCCGTGAGATAGGCAGACAAACAGCGGACAAAGCCGGACAAAAGCGTTAATAAAAATCGTTACTGTTTCGTTACCTATTTGAAATATTGGAAAATAAAAGACTGATTTATAGGCGGTTGGGTGTTTGGGTTCAGTACCCTATCTCTCCGCTGAAAAACGGAAGTCCTTGCAAGTTGCTTGCAGGGATTTTTTGCGTTTAAGACATTGTGTCCCCGGATTGTTTCGGGCAATCCGGGAATACAGGAGGGGAAGTGTTTATCTCCTCCGTCTTATATCTTTACCGCTTTCTCGAACCGTTTCTCAAGACATACGCTGAGGTCGGTGGTGACAAACTGCCCGTTGTGGAAAAGCGTGAATATGGTGGCCGGGGTGGGGGCAGCCTGTGCCTGCTCCAGCGTCTCCAGTTTGATTATTTTCAGCGGGATTCCTTTGCTTTGGGCTACATCTGCCAGCGAACCGAGGACGTGGTATTCTGTGTACGGGCAGCGGTTGGTGAAGTAAACGACCAGCCCGTTTTTCTCCTCGCATTCCCCACTTTTCGTGCAGGCCTTGAAAGAGGGCTCGGGCGCATCGGACATCAGTTTCAGAACCAGCAGGCTGAAACCGTTGGGGAGTTTTTCCACCGTCTGGAAACCCTGGCGCAGAAGCCATTTGGTGTCGCTCATGAAATGGAATTTGGATGTACCCGCTACGGTGACCAATCCTGCTTTTCCCTGCGACTGGGCATCGTCGATGGCGGATTGCAACAGCGCCTTGCCGTGTCCGCATCCCTTGTATTGTCCGGATACCCAGAAACAGTTGATCATCAGATAGCCGGGGGCGTTGACGGGAACCCAGGCCTTTTCGGCGGGGACGTATTCGATGAATACCTTGGCGCGTTCGTCAAGACGGCGGAAAACATATCCGTTGTCGAATTCTTTCCTGAGCCATTCTTTTTTCAGCTCATAGCCTTCCTTGCATTTTTTGTCGGAGAAGGCGCAACAAATATGTTCCGTTCCGATGTTTTCTTTTGTCAGGGTGATGTATTTTGTTTTCATCATACTATTATTTTATAGGTATATAAATTTAGCTTGTTGCTGTGTCATTGTTTTTTAGGTGTAATGGATGTACTCTTAGCCATCCCATGTGTCCTCTTTGTTTTTCATAATTTATTCCATGTTTGTGGGATAGGTAATCTGTTCTTTTGCCCGGTTTGTTATCTCCCGGATGAAATCGGTTTTTGCATCGGTGTAGCCGTCGCGATCGTGTTCGTATAGCTTTTGTAGTTTGACCTTTAACTCACCGTAGACCTTGGCCGTATTGGGATGGGCGAGGAGATAGTCGCGGAAATAAGGTTCGTCCCAGTCGCCGGAGTATCTTATGTGGAGATGGAAGGCTTGATCTTTAAATCCTTCGGGCGTATATCCTTTCATAAACATCATGTGGGGAGGCGGGTTGTCGGGTTTGTGGCAATAGATGTAACCTGCTGACTCGATAGTCGGGATGAGGCGGACGGGATCGGTTTTCTGCTGTATCTCCAGCAAAATGTCGATCGTCGGTTTGGCTGTCAGACCGGGGACGGCAGTGCTTCCGATATGGTTGATACGGACGATGTTTTCCGCTCCGATGGTTTTTATGAGCAGCTCTTTTTCTGTTTTGTAACGTCCGGGCCACTCCGGGTTATGGGGCGACAGTATAATAGGGAACAGTTGCCAAAGTTCCTCATTGCTCATTTCGTTCAAGTCCTTTTTTTTCATGATGTTCGTTTTTGACAGGTTACTCCGGTTCGTCCGTATCCAGGCAAAAAGGATGGCCGGCGGGGTCGATCAATGTGCGGGAAGTTTTGAAATATTGCTCACCGGCAAGGCGTGCTCCCAGGCTGAGGGCGTGGCGGACGGCTTCTTCGAGGTTGTCCACATAGAAATCGAGGTGTAGCATTTGCCCCTGTTTCCCTGCCTGCCAGGGCCAGACGGGCGGTTCGTATTCTTCAATCTCCTGGAAGGCGATGACCATACCGGCGGGCGAAGTGATGGCTGACCAACCGTTTGCCTGCGGGTGTGTCCACTCCCAATTCAGAAGCTGACTGTAAAAACGTGCCATGATGCCTGCATCTTTGCAATCGATGACGACGTTGATTTTGCTGATTGTAGCTTTCTTTGTTTCCATGTTCCCAAAGATAGAATAAGTTTTTGATTTGTAAGAATGGAGAGGGATAATTCCGCTTTGTGGGAAGAAAGGGCTATCTTTGTGCGATAAAAATAAGCAGAAATTCCGATGTTTAAGAAACTTGTGGCGATAGAGCCTGTAAGCCTGATTCCATCAGCAGAAAAGAAATTGCAAGATTTTGCGAAAGAAGTTATTATGTACGACGATATACCCTCCGGCGATGAGGAGGTGGCAAGCCGTATCGGGGATGCGGACGCTGTTTTGTTGAGTTACACCTCGCGGATTGGGAGGGCGGCACTGGAAAAGTGTCCGAACGTCCGGTATATCGGGATGTGTTGCTCGCTTTACTCGCCGGAAAGCGCGAATGTCGATATTCGCTATGCGAACGAACGGGGTATCGTTGTCACCGGTATCCGCGATTATGGCGATGAAGGGGTGGTGGAGTATGTCATCAGCGAACTGGTGCGTTGCCTGCATGGTTTTGAGCAGGAGGCGTGGGACGACATCCCCCGTGAGATTACCGGGATGAAAGTCGGTATCGTAGGACTGGGTAAGTCCGGTGGCATGATAGCGGATGCCTTGAAGTTTTTCGGGGCTGATGTTGCCTATTTCGCCCGGAGCGAGAAAGAGGCGGCACGCGGGAAGGGCTATCGTTTCCTGCCGCTTGGCGAACTGTTGTCGCAGAGTGAAGCCGTTTTCTGTTGCCTGAATAAGAACACTGTCCTGTTGCATGAAGCCGAATTCGGGCAGTTGGGCAATAAAAAGATACTGTTTAACACCGGTTTGTCTCCGGCCTGGGACGAGGCTCCCTTCATGAAATGGCTCGAAGGCGACAATCTCTGCTTCTGCGATACCGCCGGAGCATTGGGAGACAGCCACCTGCTGAACCATCCGCATGTACGTTGCATGCAAGTCTCGACAGGACGTACGCGCCAGGCTTTTGATCGTCTGAGCGAGAAAGTGTTGGCAAACCTTTCGGCCAATTGCAAATAAACAGAGTTGGAATAGGTAGCACGCGAATAATCACTGAAAAATATTAATTATCAGTGTTTTATCCGCGTGCTCTATATTTTTATATAGTTTTGACAACCTGGCAGGGATTCCCGACCGCCAGACTGTTGGAGGGTATTGACCGGGTGACAACGCTTCCGGCACCGATTACGCAGTTATCGCCGATAGTAACGCCGGGCAGTACGATTACTCCGCCACCAATCCAGACATCGTTTCCTATCGTAATAGGCAGCGCTCTTGTACGAAAGAACAGCTCTCCCGAGTTTTCATCCCAGTCTTCCACAAATCTCTCGGACGCACTTACCGGGTGGGTTGCAGTGTAGAGTTGCACGTTGGGAGCTATCAGGACGTTATTTCCTATCGTTATATAATTGTTGTCGAGGAAGGTACAGTTCATGTTGATAATCACTTTATCCCCGATAAAGATATGTTTGCCGCATTCGCAGTGGAAGTTTATATCGACTCTCGAGTGTTTCCCGACGTGACCGAATAGCTCATGCAGCAAAGTTGTCCTTGTTCCGCTGTCTGAAATGTCGGTCGAATTGAATTCCGCAAGCAACCGTTTGTTACGGACGATCATATCAAACACTTCTTTATCCAGGCGGTTGCAATATTCTCCCGACAGGAATTTTTGATAGTTGGTTTCCATAATGACTGTTTTTTCGGTAAGGATTGTTTATGAACCTTTTAAAAGACGATGGGTGAGGTGATGTTCAGCAGCGTATTCACTACCGACCAACCGGCTATCTCCGCTGTCGCGCTGTAGACGTCGATTACGGCGTGTACCTGGTCGTTCCTGATCTCTACCCGTTGTGTATCGCCTGTAAATCCGGGGGTGGACTGCATTGTAACCTGCATGTTCCCGGGGCCTACCGAAGCCCGTGAGGCGGCAACAGTGACATTGACCTTGGTCGGGAAGAGCTTGATGGCTTCTGTTGCACTTCCGGAGAAGACGGTACGTTGTTCCGTTTGCAGCGACTCGTCGTAAACGGGCGTGCCTTTCAGGGCGTTGGGGCCTTTCTCATTGAAAAACTTCGCGGTGGCATTTCCCATCAGGGAAGCCGTCCGTAACACATCGAAACCGCCGGTTGCTCCGGAGGCCAGGTAGACACGCGTGCTGTGTGCCTTAGCTGTTTCTGAGACTTCGCGGTAGAAGTCGTCGTCGGCAAGCGCTCCGATAGAAAGGGTTACGATTGAAGTACCGTTTTTCAGGGTGGGGATAGCCAATTCCCTCATGGCGGCAGGTGAGGCAGCTTCCACCAGGTAATCGGGTTTCAGCGCCAGCAAATCCGCTATGGTTGTACACGCTAGACAAGGTTTTCCCTGTTCCTGCATCCGGGCGGCCATGCTTTCGGCCTTCGACACCGTACGGGAATAGACACCAACTAAATCATATTCAGGCAAAATGCCTTTGATAACGGCTTCGGCGACGATACCGCCCAGCCGTCCGCATCCGACAATTACTAATTTCTTCATGAGGGACAAAGGTACTTGATTTATGTGTTGCTCTTATCTTCTTCTTGAAATAAAAAAAATAAAGGAGGGAGTGTGGGAAACACCTTATTTCTTCATTGGGAAAAATGTTAACCCATTAATACATTGCTTTTCGCCGACTTCCTTAAACCCGAGACTTTTGTAGAAAGGTACGGCATAAGAGGAGGAGTTGACTGTCATTTTCAACGCAGGATTGTCGGCCATTATGTAGTTGAATAGCTTTTTCCCTATGCCTTTCCTGTGATGCTCCGGTTTGATGAAGAATAATGAAATATGGTTGTTTTCGTTCTTTATTCCCATGATACCGATGAGCTCCTGATTTTCGAAAGCTCCATAGATTGTCAGTTTGTCCATGTACTGATTATCGAAAATGGAACTCTTAAAGGCTTCCACCCCTTCATCGTTAAAGTCAGCTTGCCCGCTATGCAGATATACTTCGAGCGATAGTTTCGAGGCGGTGCTGTATTCTTGTTTTTCGAGTTTGCGTATCATGTTGGTAATGAATTTAATGGAAATGGAGGTAATGTTACAAAAGTTTTTTCAATTTGATCAGGGCGGATACCTGATTTGCATTGTTTATCCATTTTTCGATCTCATAGGGTTTGTATCCCAGCTTTGTATATAGCAGAAGCCCCTTTGTATTGGTGTCGAAACAGGATAGGTGGAGCTCGGAAATATTATATTTTTCTTTGCCAATATGTTCCATCATTGTTATCAGAGAGGAAGCAACCCCATGATTACGAAAGTGTGGGCTTACGATTACATTTCCGATAGAACAATAATGATTTTCCTTGACTTCGTAAAAGTTTGCAAAGCCTGCAATTTCGTTATTGAGCAAGATAACGGTAGCATCAAACCGATTTTTTATCGCATTTTCGAGCTGCTCCACCGTCAGAGGATAATCGGCTTTCGGGAACATGAAGTATAATTCTTGTTCATCCTGGGGGAAATTGCAGATTGTTTTTAAATCATTTTCTTGAACATTACGTATCTTTATTTCCATGTGATTAGTTAGTATTTTTTGAGGGTACAGACAGATTTGTTTATTTTAATCCTTTCTTGAAAAGTATCATTGACAAGGCATCTTTCACCTGTTCTTTTTCGGTGATGACAACGCTCATAGGGATGAGTTTTCCACTGGGTTTCGTCCGGTAGAATTCCTCTTTGATGCTTTCCGTAATTTCCATGTCGGCGATACGGTCCAGATGCTTTTCGGTGAAGTAGGAGGTGGTCCTGAAGTAGTTCTGGTAGACAACCAGCCACGCGAGGTTTTTCTTCTTCGACAGGACTTTGCACAACCAAGCTTTCCCGTCGTTGTAATAGTTCCATTCGAGTGTCAGGCCGGCGGCTTCAGCCGATGCGCTGAACGCTTCGAATGCAGGGAAACTAGCCTCCAGAACGTCGGCAAGTACTTCATTAGTGGGGAAGATGTTTTTGTCTTTTAAAATAGGAAGTTCCATAATGTTGTGTATTTCAGTGTGAAAAATAAAGTTTATTTTGTAGGTATATCTTGCAAATCAAAGAGTCAATATCTTATCTCCGTTTTTGAGATATTCGGTTAGCGGAGCTCCCATATATCTGACGGTAACTCCTAGTTTCTCAATTACAGGTTTCACTCCGAACCTTTCGCAGCAGTCCTGGCAGGCTTCAACGGTGACACCCGTTTGAAGCATTTCCAGAATTTCCGTTTGAACCTGTGTGTCCTGGGCGGCTAACTTTACGGAAGCTCCCCAAAGAATCACATTCACTTCCTGCCACCAGCCTCTCTTTTTGGAGTTGAGGGTGTACATGGCTAACATATTGAATATGGTGTCTTTATTGTCGGTTGTCCAGAGAATGTTTAATTTGTCGTTCATGGTAAGATGATTTATTATAGGCTTATCCCTGTTCGCAAATGTATATAAAAGAAATAGAACTAAATATTACTTGATGGATAATCTCTGTTTTTTATTAGAGTTATTTCTGAATATTGGAAAAATGTTTTGATATTTGGAAAATAGTGGGTAGCTTTGTCGCAAAGAAGTAATCATGAGAATAATCACATTTGCTACTCTGAGGGAATATTCTAAGAAGCATGCTGACGCAGATGTTCCTTTGAGAGATTGGTACAAAAAGACGGAAAAGAGTGACTGGTCATGCCTGGCAGATATAAAGCAAACGTTCAATAGTGTTGATTATGTGGGTAATGACAGGTTTGTTTTCAATATTAAGGGCAATGAGTATAGATTGGTTGCGATAATCTTGTTTGCCGCCAGGAAGGTTTTCATCCGCTTTATCGGCACACATAAAGAATACGATAAAATAGATTGTTCCAAAATTTAGGATTTTGTATTCGTGAGACACACGTATAAACTGTAAGTAAATTATGGCAAAGATAAAAGATAAAAAACAGTATGATGCGGCCTGTGCAAGAATTGAAGAATTGCTGAAAGTTGTAAGTAATAACACTCCTACGGATGACAAGAATTACCTTGAGTTGGATTTGCTGTCTGATTTAGTCGCTGATTATGAAGAAGAACATTTTCCTGTGGAAACTCCGTTGCTGGTGGACGTTCTTAAACTTCGTATGTATGAAATGAATCTTACTCAAACTAAGCTCTCGGAACTGTTGAGCGTGAGTCCTTCCCGGGTTAGTGAGTATCTTTCCGGTAAATGCGAACCTACGTTGAAAGTTGCCAGAGACATAAGCCGGAAGCTGAATATTGATGCTAATATTGTTTTGGGGGTATAGCTTTTATTATAAGTGTGGAAATAAAATCAGTATTGTTGTTAATTATTCTCCCCCTCCTGACATACTGTTGTCACCTCCGCCCCATACCTTTGCCCCATAGTTCGAGTATAAACATTAAAAAGCTACGAAGATGGAATTAAAATTGTATTATTTAGGAGAGGTTTCCGGGATGACGAAAGAGCAGGTGGAAGAAGCGGAAAAGTTTATCAAGGGATTTGAATACGGCATCATCGCCACCTGCAATGCCGAGACAGGCCCGCGTCTTTCGGCCTTGAACAACCTGGCTGGACAAACATTGCAGCAACTCCATTTCGCGACAGAAGCCACCACGCAGAAATTAGCGAACCTCCGTCAGGATCCGCGCTGCGAAGTGATGTACGCTACGTTGGAAGGCGGCCAGATGCAGATTGCGGGTAAGGTCGAGATTGTCACCGACGTGGAACTGAAGCGCGAACTTTGGCAAGACTGGATGAACGAATACTCCCCCGAAGGCCCTACCGGCGACGGCATTTGCATCATCCGCCTGATCCCCCAATCAATCCGGGCGATGATTTGCTAATCGTTCGACAGATACCCGGAAAGTTGATATCTTTGTAAAAAAATCAACTGAAGAAACACGTACAATGAACCGTCTGGAACGAATATCCGCTATCCTGGTCAAGCTGCAATCCCGCCCTGTTGTCACGGCAAGCGAGATTGCAGAGCAGTTCGGAGTAAGTCTCCGGACGGTCTATCGCGACATACGTGCGCTTGAAGAGTCCGGCATCCCTGTCGGTGGCGAGGCCGGGGTAGGGTATTCGCTGGTGGACGGTTTCAAGTTGCCGCCCCTGATGTTCAATACCGAGGAGGCTCTCTCTTTCTTGGTGGCGGAGAAACTTGTCAGCCATCAGACCGACGGCGATACCTACGGACTGTTCCGCAGTGGCATGGATAAGATACGTGCAGTACTGAAAACAGCCGAAAAAGATATCCTTCACCATTTCGACCAGTACATCCGGATTTCGGGGAGTTACAGCGCACCGCCTGCCATCCCCGGAAATGTCCTTCAGCCGCTTCTGAAAGGCTTGTTGAATAAGAAGCAATTACTGATGACCTACCGTGCCGGCTATAACCACCAGGTCACCGAACGGACGGTCGAGCCTCAGGGCATGTTTTTCTCGAGAGGCATCTGGTATGTCCTCGCCTGGTGCAAGTTGAGGAGGGATTACCGTACTTTCCACCTGGGAAGGATTGTCCATCTATCTTTGACCGAAAACGATTTTGAGGAAGCACATCCTCCGCTGAACGAACTGATAGAACAAGTCTATTATTCCGAAGTCGATATCGAGGTGAAACTTCGTGTCCACCGCGATGTCGCACGCGATACGGAAGTCTCCAAGTACACTTACGGACTTTACGACGAGCAACCCGACGGAGAGTATTACCTCCAGAAATACCAGACCTATTCGCTCGAAGCATTCGGTCGCTGGTATCTCTCCATTGCCGACCGCTCCGAGATTATCGGGCCGCCCGAACTCAAAACGGTCGTCAGGGAGTTGATTGCGAAAATCAAGCTGTAACGCCGTCCTTCCGGCGATTTACTGCCCGGCAGTCTGCCGGTTCGTCAGTATCTCGTCCATGTTTCCGACCGCCCAATTTACAAGGGCTTCGATATGTGGCATCAGAGTTGTGCCCAGTTCCGTGAGGCAGTATTCCACGCGGGGCGGCACTTCGGGGTATACTTTGCGGTGCACCAGGCCGTCGGCCTCCAAAGTCCGGAGCGTGACGGTCAGCATCCGCTGTGAAATATCGTCGATGGTCTTGTGAATGTCGCTGAAACGCATCGTGCCGTTCACGCTCAAAGTAGTCAGGACAAGCATCGACCATTTGTCGCCCAGCCGGCTGAGCACATCCCTTACCGGACAATTTCCTGTGGGGTGAAAATTTTTCATTTTTTTCCTTTTTCTATCAAGCTGAAATTCAATAATAGTTACCTCTGTGTAAGTAGCTTATCCCGGAGTGCGTTCTTGTTTGTTTCGCACGGAACGTCTACATTTGCTGCACAAAGGTAATAAACTTACGAAAGGTAACTATTGTTTCACTTAATAATTACAATTATGTCAAAAAGAGTAGCAGTTTTAGCAGTAAATCCGGTAAACGGATCAGGTTTGTTCCAGTATCTGGAAGCATTTTTTGAAAATGGAATTTCTTATAAGGTATTTGCTGTTGCCGAAACGACAGAGATTAAGACTAATTCGGGTATTAAGCTGACGGTGGACGATGTGGTAGCCAACCTGAAAGGGCATGAGGACGAGTTCGACGCTTTAGTGTTCGGTTGTGGGGATGCCGTTCCTGTGTTCAGCGAAAACGCCGGAAAGCAGTACAACCAGGATATGCTGGCTGTCATCAAAGCCTTTGGTGATAAAGGAAAGATGATGATAGGCCATTGTGCAGCTGCGTTGATGTTTGAAATTGCAGGTGTTGCGAAAGGCAAGAAAGTAGCCGTACATCCGCTGGCAAAACCCGCCATCCAATCCGGACTGGCCACCGACGAAAAATCTGAAATAGACGGAAACTTCTACACCGCCCAGTGCGAAAATGCCATCTGGACGATGCTGCCGAAGGTGGTTGAGGCACTGAAATAAGAATAGTTTTTATATTGTCCCTCAATTTGGGGGACAATTCTGTTTTTTTCCGAACCGAAACCCTCTTTCCGCAATATACACCCCGCTCAGGATAAACACTGAACCGATCAGGGCAACGACCGTGATAATTTCATCAATCACGATGGCCGAAGTGATCAGCGTCACCAGCGGAACGATATAGATATAATTTGCCGTACGGAACGGCCCCAGCTCTTTTACCGCCGTGTTCCACATGATGTAGCAAAGCATCGATGCTATCACTCCCAGAAACAGCAGGTTAGCTGCCACGATCGGGTTGAAGAGGATCGTGGTATCCGTATTCAACGGATGAATCAGAAACATCGGCGTCAGCGTGACAAGCCCGTAGAAAAACACTTTCCGCGTAATCAGCAATGTCGGATAACGGTTCCCCATCTGTTTCAGTATCAGGCAGTAAAACGCCCACATCAATGCGGCAATTAGCGTAAGCATATCTCCCAGCGGATTGATTTTCAGCAGGAAACTACCATTGAACACCACAAACGCTACGCCGATCAAGGCCATGACCGAGCCATATATCAGGTTTGGCTTTATCTTTTCCTGCCGATAGAAAAGCAACGAAAGAAATGCCGTCAGGATAGGAGCTGTACAGATAATCAGCGACACATTCGAGGCCAGCGTGATGCCTAAAGCCGTGTTTTCAGTAATAAAATAGATTGATCCCCCACAAAGTCCGGCGGCAACGAACATAAGCTCGTCTTTCTTACTCCGGGCAAACAACACCTTCGGCGAGATAAACCAGATACATATATAAGCCAGCGCGAAACGGTAAAAGAGGATGTCGACCGGCGAAAGCCCGTGGTGGATCAGTACTTTTGTCGATACGAATGTAGTACCCCAGATAATAACCGTTATGATCGCGATCAGGTGATACCAGTAAGTCAGATTTGTTTTTGCCATGTTGTCGGTAAATTTCTATTAATAATTCAGGAAAATCGTACTGCAAATATATGTATTTAGTAAATCAGTTCTGATGATTTGTTGAAAATAAGGAATTATTCCTATATTTGGAGTGAATACAGGACGTTGTATGTTTTAGGAATAACTTTGATAACGAAAATAGGAAAAAATACTATGGCTTTACTGGATCAGATTGATATTAAGATTTTACAAGCGTTGCAGAATAATGCAAAAGTGAACATGAAAGAGTTGTCGGCGGAACTGAATATCTCGAAAACTCCTGTTTACGAACGGGTGAAACGGCTGGAGGAAGAGGGGTATATCAGGAATTATGTTGCGCTGGTGGATAATAAGAAGGTAGGACTTCCGCTGGTGGTCTTCTGCAACGTTTCGCTGGCGGTACACAACGATGAGCATATCCAACGTTTCAAAGCAGAGATACAAGAGATTGATGAGGTGATGGAATGTTATTCGATCGGCGGTATCTATGATTTTTTTCTAAAGGTAGTTGTTAAAGACCTGGCCGCATACGACCAGTTTGTCTTTAACAAGCTAACCAAAGTAAATGGCATCGTAAAGATGCAGAGTTCCTTCGTGTTGAACGAGATCAAGCATACGACCGCCCTGAAGGTCGTGCCGGGGGAGTGACATTGATAATTTGCTGTTTTTACCAAGAAAAGAGTTTGAATAGAATCCATGATAGCATAACTATGGCTATGATAGCAGCTAAAGCAAATAGTTTTATTCGTGAAATGTAGGTTTGTTCGTTTTTTTCACGTTCTTTCAATTGTTGGTTGATCTTTTCATATTCTTCGACACTGATGTTTGGGATATGGGAAGAATATTTGGTACGCATATCTTTTCCCTTCCCGCGAAGCTGGCTGAGCTTTTCGCGATCTTCCTTATTTCTTCGTATCATATCGAAAACATGGCCGGCAAAACTCATAAGCTTATAATTAAGGATGAATATTCAACTGCATAACAAAGAACGGAAAAAAATAGGTCAAGACCATAAATGTTATGCAAATTATTGTGTATTTATTTGTAATTGACAAAATGTAATAAAATATATTGCTTATTAAGCATAAGGATTTTATTATTCGATTATTTGTGACGAGTGCGCTGGTTTAAATCTATCTTACAGAATGCTTGTGGATACAAAAATTAACAGTTGCTTCCCGATAAATGCTTTTTCATTTCGTTTTAAAGGAATTTGAACTTCGTTTAAAACGAACAAAAAACTTGTTTAAAACGAAATGGAGGTTTGTTTTAAATAGGATAATGGTTAATAAGTGTTTAATTGAGTCTTCCTGGAAGTCATTTTATACTAAAATCGTATGTTGAATAACATTTTTATTTTCTGTAGCATAGTAAATAAGCATTGCAAATAGATTGACAAATTTGCTTCGTATGGGAGATCTTATTGCTTGAGTGATTCGTTCTATTCTTTTTTAGTCTTATAATGTCACTTTATTGGGCTTTATCTGAATGAAGTGTTATTTGTTAAGTCGCGGACAGTTGCATGAAAAAAGACAGGTATTGATTAGTCTACGTACAGCCCCTTTAAGAATGGGGTGAATTGACAGTTTGCTAAATACGGGAAGGCTGTTAAGAGATGGCAAAGATACTGGCACAGGTCGCCGGGCAGTATGAATAAAACAAGTTAAACGCCTGATGTGTTACTTATATATACAGGTCTTTATCTGTAGGATGTAATTACTGTTTAATTATCTGATGATGATGAAAATGCGGCTTAGTCCTGCTTCTTATATAGTCTTTCTTGTTATGCTGTTTGTCTTTTCTGCGGATATGACGGCCTCTGTCTTACCACGGGTGGGCGAAGGTGATTCTCTTGTCCGAAAATCCATTTACCCTCCTTCTGCCACGCGCAAAAGCGATTTGTATAATAAGCTGTGGGGCGAGCATTACCGCACACTTTATTCTCTCCTTATTACCGTTCCCGCCGTTACCTTGCAATCGCTGTGGGGAGGGGTGAAGGTGGTTGAACAGGCTGCCGATTTTCAAGGATTATTGCTTGAAAACAACCAGCAACAACTCTGTCTTTTGAAACCGTTAGGCGGATATACCACATTTATCGAGTCGAAATTCTTCCAGGAAGTCTATAACAAGAAGGTATTTAAAAATACTTACCTGGATCAGTTTATCGGGGATGCCTATACGATAATCAATCCCTATACCTTTATTTCCGCCGATTATCTGGCACGCTCGTCGGGGTTGAGTTCAAACAATTCGCGGATATTTTACCTGCCGGAACATTCGACCCGCGATACGGTTGCCAACGGGACGTCTATCGAAAATAAGTTGGTTAGTGTTATTGATGTACCGGATTTCAATACCCGTCCGAATATTCTCCTGACGGAAGAATTGTTGGATACCATACAGGCCAACAAGAATTTTCAGGTAGATCAGGTGCTTTATATCCGTGAACGCCTGCTGGATATGCTGATAGGCGACTGGAATAAAATACCTGAAAACTGGAACTGGCTGGGCCGCTCCGAAGGAGACAGCATCCTCTATGCTCCGATAGTCATAGACCGTAACCACGCTTTTACGAAGGTAGACGGTGTTTTGTTCAAACAAATGCTCCGTGTGCTGGGATTGGGTTTCATCGTCAATTACGACGCTTCCCCGAAAAGTGTCCGGAAAGAGAATACGTTGGGCTTTGCTTTGGATATGGCGTTGACTTCCCAAAGCGACGTTTCCGTATGGACCGGACAGGCGCGATTTATCCGGCAGACGCTTACCGACTCTATCATCGACGAGGCTTTTTCAAGGCTTCCCAAAGGAATAGAAGACAAAGAAATTAAACGGATTACCCGGATAATAAAGGAAAGGCGGGAGAAGCTGGAGGTGATAGCAAAAAATTATTTTGCTTCGTTGCAACAAACTCCGGTGCTGACGGGAACCAACCGTTCAGACCGTTTCGTGATCGACCGCCATAACCCGGACAGTCTGTTCATACAGATGTACGACCAGCAGACCGGGCAACGGGTGTTCGACCGGAAATACAGCCGGAAAAAGACAAAAGAGATCTGGCTCTACGGCCTGGAGGGTGACGACCGTTTCGAAGTAAGTGGCAGGGCAAACAAGGAGGTGCCTGTTTTCCTGATTGCCGGGAAAGGAAAGAATACCTACCGGATGGAACCGGGTCACCACATACGTGTTTATGAATATGAGTCGGGGAAGGCAACCCTCGATACCGTGCCCCATGTCAAAAAGGTATTTTCGGATATCCCTGAGATTCATCAGTACGATTATAATAAGATAAAGCATCATAAGATGTCTTTCACTCCCTGGGGAATTTACGACTCGGACAAGGGATTCAGTCTCGGAACCTTCTTTACCTATACGATGTATGGTTTCAAACGTTCGCCCTTTACCTATCAGCACCGTATCGGGTACAACTATATACAAGGATTTGTCTATCAAGGAATTTTTCCGTCTTATGACGGGAAGAAATCGTTTAATATAGATGCAACGATCAGCTCTCGGAGGAACTTTTACAATTTCTTCGGCTTCGGAAACAATACGGACGGCTATAAGGATGCAAAGAAGAATTACAACCGCGTGCATATCCGCCAGTTCAAATTATCCCCTTCCTTCCATCTGGATTTCAGCGAAAAAGAGAGGTTGGTCGTGCAAGCCTCCTGGGAAATGTTTAAAGCCAAGGAAACCAACGACCGTTTCATTAACCAGTTTTACCCCGAGGACCATCGTGTCTTCAAAACCAACCTGTTCATCGACCTCGGACTTTCCTTCCATACGGAAAAAGAGATATGTTCCTTCATCCCCAAACTGGGAGGGACGCTTACCGGAGGTTGGAAGATGAACCTGAAAGATGCAAGCCGTAATTTCCCTTACGCCGAAGCATCGATGGAGCTGGATGTAAAGATAACCGACCGCCTTACCTGGGCTACGATGGCGAAAACCCAGCAGCTTTTCAATAATAAGTATGAGTTTTACCAGGCAGCATCCACCGAATTGCGCGGTTACAGGGACAATCGTTTCATCGGGAAGCAATCTTTTTACCAGTATTCGGACATCCGGCTGGATATGGGGAAGTTGAAGAATCCGTTTACTCCGCTGAAGTACGGTGTCTTTGCCGGGTTCGATTACGGGCGTGTCTGGTTTCCCGGCGAGCAATCCAAAAGATGGCATACGTCCTACGGGGGAGGTATCTGGCTGACGTTGATTAATAAGATTACGACGAAATATTCCTGCTTCGGTTCAACCGACAGTTTCCGTTTTATGTTTGAGTTGGGGCTGGGATTTTGATAATTGAAAATTAAAAATTAAAGGTTAGTTTTCCGGAGATATGCCTAAACAAACCCATTTGCCGGTTGTTTATTAAATAGTACATAAAATTAAAACAACTTAGGTAATGGATGCTAATAGTGAAAAGAAAATCAAGGTTCTTCCCAACGGGCCTTATGAAGTGATCGGGGATATTCCCCTGAACCAATTGCGTTATGTAAACGATCGTAAAGGCGCTTCCACCGGTTATAAGGAAATACAGAAGTATGCTCCGGAAGGCGTATATCATCTGTGCCGTTGCGGCGGTTCGCATAACAAACCGTTCTGCGACAGGACGCATAAGAAAAACGGCTTTAAAGGAGATACGACCGCCAGCCATGACACATACGATGGAATGTCTGTCCTCTACGAAGGGAAGGTGATCGATATGCTGGACGCCGAAAGTCTTTGCGCCGTGGCTCGTTTCTGTGATACCCACGGTACGTCCTGGGAACAAGTAGAAGAGGGCGACTCGGCCGAAACGATTGAAATCGTGAAACAGCAATGCGCCAACTGTCCCAGCGGACGTCTCACTGCCGTCACGAAAGATGGAAAACGTATCGAACCGGAACTACCCGAAGGCATCAGCATCCTCGAAGACGTGGCTCTCAGCGTTCACGGCCCTATCTGGGTGAAAGGTGGTATTCCGGTAGAAGATGAGCACGGACGAGTTTATCCTGTCCGCAACCGTGTCACTTTGTGCCGTTGCGGTTTGTCGCAGAATAAACCGTTCTGTGACGGAAAGCACATGCGTAACCAGGGAGAGCTGGACGATTAAAAAAAATAGCTGCCGACCTTTTTCCGAAAAGCATGCACCCTCTTGGTAAAAAGCATGTATCCTTTCCGGAAAAACGTCGGCAGCAATCTTTCGACCGATACCTACCGGTTAAACTTTTCCTTTGATAAACTGATTGCCGATCCAGTACGTTGCCTGTTCAGCCGTGAACTTCAGAATGCAGTACTCCGGATCGTCCACCCCTTTGGGAAAGTGCTCATAGAACCAATCCACCCAGAGGGCTTTCTTTTCTTCCACATCGCTTACCACTTCGATTGTGCCGGTCAGCGTAACGCTGTCGTGCCCTTCGTAGAAAGCGACTCCGGCTTTCGGGTTTTTGATAAAATCTTTTGTCTTCTCCGAGCTTGTTCCCGTTGAGAACCAGATCGTATCGATCCCCTCTGTTTTAATCTTCGACAGGACGACCGGACGCGGACAGCCCCGTTCGTCGATGGAGGCAAGGGTTAAGACTTCGCATTTATTCAGCAAATCGATCGCTTGTTGTTTGATTTTTTCCATGTTCTGATGTATTAATTTTGTTCGGCAAACATAAAGGAAACTTCCCGCTTCCTGTTGTAAAAAATCGACTTTCTTTATTCTATGTAAGTAAGCGGATCGTCTTCCGGTATCGGCAAAGCCATGAAAGCAGAGGGGTTGCTCCCCGATAACTTCTTGAATTCCTTGATGAAATGGGACGGATCGTAATAGCCGCAGTCGATAGCCAATTGCTGCATATCTTCCCCCTTCATCTGTCTTAATACGCGGGTTGCATACCGGAACTTGGTGATTCTGCTGAACTCTTTGGGGGTATAGCCGGTGATGTGTTTGAACTTGCGCTCGAAATGCCGTTGCCCGATGTACAATTTGTCCGTCAATTGCTGTATGGGCAGCATCCCGTTTGCCCGGACGATCAGATCGGTAGCCCGGATGATCTGCGGGTCTACCGGCAGGAGTCCTGGCAGGTGGGCGATAAGATGTCTATCTATTATATGTATGCGTTCTTGCAAAGACTCCTTTTCGCATAACATTTCTGCAAAATGATCGTCGAAAAGGACGTTCAACTCGGACGCATTGACCCTCGTGTCGGTAAACTCGCCTAAAGGCATCCGGGCAAAAGCCGCCAGTCCGCAGGGAGAGAAGCGCACACCCATCATATGAAGGCGGGTAGAGCGGGTCACCAGCTCCGAATAAACCCGCATCGGACCGACAAAATAGAAACGGTAAGGCTGCATCAGCATCTCTCCGTTCAGGGGTTGCGACGGTTCCTCGATAGAAAAGATAAAGTCCGTGCAGCCGTCGGGTAGTATCTTATAGCGCATATCGTATTCGGTTTCACCCTTGAACTCCCAGTATTTGTCAATATAGGGGGTAAGCAGTTGGCATGGAGGATATTCCTGATACATAACGGTCTACACGGTTTTATAGGTTTCGCCGGATACTCAATCCTTTTTCCAGCGTTTTTTTCGACATACCGCAACTTTGGCAATAAATAGGGTTCATACTCTTAAATTTATTTATAAGGTTCTTAAATTAGGACAAATATAGAATTATTTTTCAGATTTAAAATAATACCTTTGGAGACTTTAAATTTTATAGACCATGGTAAATAGAAGAAATTTCCTGAAAAGTGCTTCTTTTCTAACTCTTGGAGGGTTAGTAGCCGGAAAGGCAGAAGCGTTACAGGCAGCCACTCCCGTTCGTACGGAAACGACAGCCAAAAAAAGTATCGGTTTGCAGATTTATTCTTTAGGAGGCGAGTTAACCAAAGATGTTCCTGCCGGAATGAAACAACTTAAACAGATGGGTTATTCTACCCTTGAACTGGCAGGTTACAATAATGGCAAGATCAATGGTGTCGATATGATGGAATTCAAGAAGATGGCAGAAGATGCCGGATTGAAGATCACCAGTTCCCATGTGAATCCTCCGACAGGCGAGTACACGCCGGATACCCGCAATACAATTATGGAATATTGGAAAAAGACGGCAGACGATCATGCCAAGTTAGGTGTGAAATATCTGGTTCAGCCCGGACAACCACGCACCCGTAGTGTGGAAGAGGTTGCTTATGTTTGCGATGTATTCAATGAAGCTGGAAAGATTGTCAAAGCAGCTGGTATTCCGTTCGGTTATCATAATCATGATTTTGAGTTTGCCAAAGTAGTTCCGGGAGGTACGGGAGCTGTCTTTGGTCGTCATAATAAAGGCGAAAAAATCTATGATCTTTTTTTGAAAGATACGGATCCTGATCTGGTATTTTTTGAAATGGATGTGTATTGGACAGTGATCGGGCAGAATGATCCGGTGGAATATATGAAGAAATATCCGGATCGTATTAAACTGTTGCATATTAAAGATCGCGCCATTCTGGGACAATCCGGCTTCATGAACTTTGAAATGATTTTCAAACAGGCGTATCAGATTGGAGTGAAAGAATATTACGTGGAACTGGAAGGTATGCCGGATGGTCGTACCCAGTTTGCTGGGGTGAAAGGTTGTGCAGATTATCTGTTGAAAGCAAAGTTTGTAAAGTAAGTAAAGTCTCAATTATATATAAGGTACGAATGAAAGCCAGTCTGTTGCAGGACTGGCTTTTTTGTCGGGATATAACTTCTGTCATCTGCCGGTTTGTTAAGGACTACCCGGCAGTCAGTGTCGTAAACCCTTTAGATGCTTCTCTTTTTATCATATTCCTTATTCGTATCACAGCTGTGAAACAGAAGAAATCCAACTGTGATACAAACGGAATCCATCTGTGAAACAAAAGGAACACAGTTGTGATATGCAATAGGAGTGTGGTGTGGAAAAATTCCCCATTTCCCCATTAATTCCCCACCACACTTCTGCGGTAGAGTAAAATAGGAAATGGTGTGGAATGGTTTTTTATTATCTGATAACTAGTTTGTTAGTGATTGTTTTTCTATTTCTTGCTGTTTTTGGCACGTCATTTGCAGTGTAAGTAGGTGTTAGGGAAACAAACAAGTTTCCCTCTATGAATATGATGATGAAGTTTAGAATTTAGAATAAGTGTAAGTATCTATCTCCCGATATTGTTTTCTAATATGTATTAGATTAGCAAAAACTTATCGATTGATAAAAGCCGTTCCGCCTGAGAAGGTAGAACGGCTTCTTTTATTTTATAGTTGCAGGGAGTTGGATAACTTTTCAAGCCATGCAGGCAGCATGTTCAGGTGGTTGATGCGCTCTTCTATATAAGAAGGGGCGAACAGGTTTATTTGTAAATCCTTGCATTTCTCCCGCAGGTTGTCTTCTACCGGGTAATAACTGGCTAAAACGGCTAAAGAAATATCTCCGCCATATGTTTCGCGCACCGCATCAATCTTATAAATATCATTTTGGGTGACCTGTCCTGATTTACATTCGATAAAGATTAGTTTCTGTTGGTTGTTCAGCAGTACATCTACTTCATTCTTTGTCCTAGGATTGTTTCCCTCTGTCTGAAACAGGACGCTTTGCCATACCTCTGGGCTGTTGGGACGTTTTTGGCTCCATGATCTGACTTTGTGTGCTACCAGTGTTTCCCACCAGCGTCCTTTGAAAAACAGCATGCAGGCGTTCGGTGTCGTTAGCCTGAGCAACACACGGTTCTGTTGGGCAACAAGAAAAGTACCTTGCCTCTGTTTGAAACGCAGACCGTTTTTGAAAACACGTGATGCCGGAAGGCGTGACAGCTCCCTGTTACAGAAGATGTTGAAGAACTTCTGTATCATGGTATGCTCTTTCGGATATTGTTCGATGAACTGTTTGATCAGGCCGGAAGCCTGCACGTCGGTATCACTCAAGTGTTTGGCGTCCTGATATTCTGTCAGGATATTTCCGCTCAGTCCCAGTATCTCCTTGTTATCCAGTTGGCTTTGCATCGGGTATTTCTCAAAGCTGTCCAGTCGGATCAGTTCGCCTAATTGTGACAGGTAAAAGGCTGGGACGCTGTATTCTTTTGCGATGGTGAAAGCTGCGAATGCCATTACTTTGGTACCTTCTGACAGGTTGTAGGCAAATTCGGCGGAAGGATACGTTTGGTGTATTTTGCGGCAAACGTTACGGACATGTTCTCCGTCGTATGGTTCGGTCCGGTATAATGTCCGGCGGATGCTGTCGGGAAGGAGCGGAAATAGGGGAGCTGCCACCTCTTTTGTCTCATTCGTGCAAAGCAAATGCACATGGTCGGGTCCGAATTCTTTGATTCCGTGATAAACGGAGGTTATATCTTTGCCAAGTAATATGATCTGATGTTTCATGTTTTAAATCATGTATTAATTAAGGTTCTAAATGTAGTATTAATTTCGATATAATTCATATCTTCGTTGCCTAATCAATCGCTGTATATATAGCAAATGGAAATTTTTATTATTATCGGCCTTATCTTGTTGAACGGTATTTTGTCTATGTCTGAAATTGCTCTGGTGTCTGCCCGCAAGGCCCGGCTGGAACTGGATGCAAAAAGAGGTAATAAATCAGCGCAAACAGCCTTGAAGCTGGCTGGAGAACCCGACCGGTTTTTATCAACTATCCAGATCGGAATTACGCTAATCGGTATCCTGACCGGTTTGTATTCAGGAGAAGCGTTTGCCTATAACCTGGCAGAAGTGGTGCGTCATGTGCCTGTGCTGGAGCCTTATGCACTCGGAGTATCTAAAACAATAATCGTTATAATTGTGACTTACCTGACTTTGATTATGGGTGAACTTGTTCCGAAGCGTATCGGTATGGGGTATGCCGAACGGGTTTCGATGTTGGTCGCTAAACCGATGTACTTTTTATCGAAGCTGGCTTTGCCTTTTGTTTGGTTATTGTCGAAGAGCACTTCCCTTGTTATAAAAATTACCGGAATTAAAGCAAACGAAGAAAATAAAGTAACGGAAGAGGAGATCAAGGCGATCGTCAAAGAAGGCTTTGACGGCGGTGAAGTGCAGGAAGTGGAACAGGACATCGTAGAACGTGTGTTCAACCTGGGAGACCGAAATGTCGGTTCGATCATGACACACCGGAGCGATCTGGTATGGCTGGATGTCACCGACAGCATTGAGAAAATCCGTGAAAAGGTACAGGAAAACCTGTTTAATATATATCCGGTAGCTTCCGAGAAGTTTGATAATATCAAAGGTGTTGTTTATCTGAAAGACCTGTTCGGCCGGATTGACGAACCAGATTTTTCGTTGGAAGAGGTGATACGCCCCGCCCAATACCTTCCCGAGAACCAGAGTGTGTATAATGCTTTGGAACAGTTTAAGGAAGCACGTGTTAAATATGGTATTGTTACGGATGAATTTGGAGGAATCCAGGGAATTGTCACACTGAAGGATATTATGGAAGGGCTGATCGGACAGGTTCCGGAAGTGGGAGAGGAGGCCGAGATCGTGCAGCGTGCCGATGGCTCCTGGTTGGTCGACGGACAGTATAACTTCTATGATTTTCTGGAGTATTTCGATATGGAAGATCTGTATGCCGAACACGATTATAATACGTTGAGTGGTCTGATCCTGGAAATTCTTGAACGTGTTCCGAAGACCGGTGAGACGCTGACCTGGCTGACCTTTGAATTTGAGATCGTAGATATGGACGGTGCACGTATCGACAAGGTGCTGGTGAAGAAGATCGATTGATAATCTTTGTACGAAGATTAAATAGTGGAAGGATTCAATACCTATATAGATCTGCTGGATTGTTCCGGGCTAACAGGCTTCTTCTATAAGAAGGGAGAAAAACGTATTCTCAAAAGAAAAGAGTTTTTTCTTCGTCAGAATGATAGTTCACTTTATGCAGGCTATGTTGAGAAAGGGGCCTTCCGCCTTACTCGTATTGGCGACAATGGTAAAGAGGCGGTGGTCGGATATTCGTTTGAGAAAGAATTTATTTGCGACTATTCCTCTTTTCTTAAAAGAACAACCTCTATCGTTAATATTCAGGCTACAACAGAGAGTGTTGTATATGTCGTTTCGTTATCTGATTATTTGGAATATTTAAATACAGGACCGGAGGAACAACGTTTTAGGCATAAAGCAGCAGAAGCTTTGTTTGAAATGGTATATATGAGGTTGTTAGAAACTTATTGCGACACTCCCGAGCAACGTTATGTCAAGTTAATGCAGCGTTGTCCCAACCTGAAAGAGAAGGTTCCGCTAAAAGAAATTGCTTCTTTTCTGGGTGTAACCCCTGAAACCGTAAGCCATATACGAAAAAAGTTATCATACCCGGAAAAGTCTTGAAGCAATTCAAGGCTTTTCTTGTTTATAATGCCTAATATTGCATCTTCGAGGATGAGGAAATCAAATGATCTGTGGAGATGAAGACTTTAAATTACCTGTTGATACTTATAGCGATAGCTGCTATTGCTGTTAGTTTTATCGTTATTGAAACTGATAACAAACTGATAGCTTTATCGACAGCATCCGTTTGTATAGCTGCTTTATTCGATAGAGGAATATATCGTATTCCCTTCTTGATAGTGGCCTTAATGTTATTAGCTGCGAGTTCTATGCATGCAGGTTATGCAATTTGATGAATATGGTTAATGGGTTGACTGTAATATTGTTAGTGCTGCTCTTGGATATAGCTGTGATCTGGAGTGTAATTCATTCTGTCCGGCAGCAGAAGTATAAATTGCTGTATATCCTGATTATCCTTCTTATTCCTATATTGGGAGTTGCAATTTATTATTTAATTAAAAAGTAGTATTAATATGAAAGCATCTAAACTTATTATGTTGCTCCTTGCATTGCATTGTATATTATATTGTAACGCACAAACGATAGAAAGAGAAAATGGCTGGTATTATATAATGGAAGGGAGGAAAGACAGTATCTCAAAAGAATCAATTATAACAGTCAAAGATTTTGCCTTTCTAAGATTGGATTCTTTCTCATACTCGGATAATAGAATGATGTATATGATTGTTGGGACTATAAACCAATCCCTAGTGAGTCGATGGGCAGACGCTACGGAAAGATCTATCGGCAAACGAATTTGTTTTGTTTTTGACAATAAAGTGATCACAGATCCGCAGGTAAATGCACGGATAGAAAGTGGTACTTTCTCTATTTCTACTTATAAAGGGTATGATCTGAAAACTATGTTTCGGCGAATCAGGGAAGAAATGGATGTAGAAGAGGAAAGAATTCACTGTTTGGAAAAAGGCGACTTAACCGATATCCTTGGATATAAGAAACTGGAAAGAGCTTTATTTGAGGAATTACAAAAGCCTAACTTTAGTAGTTGTGCCGAAGATTATATGAAATCTGAAGCATATCTGAATTATAAGACTTTCATTGGTAAAAATCCGGACTATATTGAGAGGCTGTTTCAAAGTTTTCTGTTCAAAAGTAGTCCTCAAGGATTGTATGGTTATTTGATAGACGACATAATAAAAGAGAAATATCCCGATGCTCCAAGTATCAGAGGGAATTTTAGAGAAGGGACAGGCAGCAAAGATTATGATATACTGACCTTAGAAGATTATCAAAAAACAATCCGGAAATTAATGGATATTGAGAGAAGCAAGAACAAAAGCGAGCTATCCCGTTAGGGCTTCAACCGGACCGGCAAAACTCTTATGCGAAGCTGGTTTGAAAAGCTCCCTTCTTTTGTAATCAAAATAAGGGACTTTTGTATTCAAAACATATATGTTTTAATGACGAAACATATATGCTTTGAAAAAGCCTTCAGTATAGTTTTTCTCCCCTTACAATTCTTTGATCTTATGGAGCACCTCCATTTTTCCGAAGAGGATCAGCTTGTCATTGGCTTCCAGCACCAGATCATCGGTCAGTGGGTCGACCACATAGTATTCTGTTTGTTTCAATCCGATCAGGTTTCGTACTTCTTTGGCTCGTTCTACTCCGACCAGGCGGATACCGAAGTTCGTTTGGAAGTCGATCGTCTTTAGCGTCTGTCCGACTAAAGCTCCCGGTGTCTTTATTTTATACAGATGATGTGTTTCCGTTACCTGATACCAGCGCTGGAACAGGTCGCCCAGCAAACTCTGGGAGGCATAGGTTGCTGCATAATCCTGTTCCGGACGAATGATTTCCGATACACCGATCGAGCGGATCACCGTTTCATGAATGGGAGAGATCGAACGGACGATCAACCTGCTTGCATCCAGGCTCTTCAATAAGGCGACAGTCTGTACCGACGTTCCGAAATTCTTGCCATAAGTAACGAAGATGGCATCCATTTCGCTCAACGGCAGTGTATTTAGTGCATCCCTGTCAGTCGTATCGAGGCTGACGGAGCCGGAGATCGTTTGTTTTACGGCCTCCACTTTATGCAGGTTCAGATCGACTCCGATCACTTCGTCGCCGATACGGGTGAGATTTTCCGCGATGGCGCGTCCCAGATTTCCTAATCCTATAACCAGAAATTTCATAAGGCATTACTTATTACATTAATATATTTTCCTGGGGATATGTGTAATCCCTCTTTTTGTACTCTCTCATAAAGCTGACCATGAATGTCAGTACCCCGATACGTCCGATTAACATCGTACAGATGATAATCAACTTCCCGGCCATGGAAAGCATAGGGGTGAAGTTCAGGCTCGATCCCACCGTACTCAAAGCCGAAACAACTTCGAATGTAAGTGTAAACACCGGTGTCCCTTCTTCCGTATAAGACAATATCCAGACAGCCAGCGAGGCAAAGATGAAATAGAAGACAATCGTTGCGAAAGCCCGGCGGATAGTGGCGGGAGATATCTCGCGTTTACGAACTTCAACCTTTTCCTTTTCACGGGAAACATTCAATGCTGTGGCAATAGCTACAAAAACGGTCGTTACTTTTAAACCGCCACCGGTCGACATCGGAGCCGCCCCGATAACCATCAGGATAAGGGTCAGCATCAGCGTTACCGGACGAAGCGCATCCATATTTGCCACGGTGAAACCGGCCGTTCGGGGTGTCACGGCACCGAGCAGCGAATCAGCCAGCTTCCCTTTCAGAGGCAGGTCGGCCAACGTATTATTCATCTCAAAGAGGAAATAAAAGAACATGCCTCCGACGATCAGGACCAGCGTACTTATTACTACTATATATGTATGGATATTGATGATACGGGGTGTATGGATATAATGTTTCTGTTGTCCGATAGCTATCATAAAAGTGTTAACGATGAAATGCCTTAGCAATTTCAGATAATTGAAAACGATCGGGAATCCCAGGCCACCGAAGATAATTAATAGGGAAATCCATACATGCAGATTGTAGTTGTGGGCCACTATCGGATCACACATATTGCCGCTCAGTGTGGAAATACCGGCATTACAGAAGGCGGAAACCGCATGGAAGATAGCGAAGAAGATGTTATCCTGCGTAGTGGCTCCCGGCAATACGCCTCTGATATCCATATATATAAAGTAGGCCCCGATTCCTTCGATAAAGAAAGTAACGAACAAAATATTCAGGATAACGCGGAACAACCCACCGATACGGTCTTCGTTCAGCATATCTTTCAGAACCAGTTTGCTGGTGAAAGAAGAATGCCCCATGAAAGAAAGGGCAAAGAAACTGGTAAAAGTCATTACTCCGATTCCGCCGATTTGTATCAGGATCATAATGATAACGTGCCCGATATGTGTAAAAGTAGTCGCTACGTCAACCGTAGTCAGTCCCGTTACACAGACAGAGGTCGTTGCCGTGAACAACGCATCGACAAAATGAATCGGGCGGGTTGTCGCGTTCGGCAGCATCAGCAATCCGGCTCCGATCAGGATCACAAATATGAAACTCAGCAGGAACAGCAGTGACGGCTTGATACGTGTTTGCATAAGCGTAAAAGTCTGCCGTGACAGATGGATCATACTGAGCAATAACATCAGCGTATAGACAAACAACGGCTTAGACAGGAAATCGAGGTATGGCAGTGACTGCTGAATCACCTCTCTGAAAAATACCTTTGCCGACAAAACGGCAAACAGCAGGAAGTAAATGCCGATATCCAGATATAGGAGCTTTTCCTGTATGATCTCACCGAACCGGACGATGTAGCGTAGCGTGATACCGATAAAAAATGCCAGTAAAATATAAATACGGCTCAGATATAAATGGTGTATGGTTTCGCTTGTCTGCTGGAACCCGAACTGGTAGATCAGTACGAATAAGGAAGCGATAGATGCCAGAAGAATGAGGCCTTCCGCGAATATATTCAGGATGCCTTTCATGTTCGCCCAGTACATCCGGCATGTGAACTGTATATGTTTTATGTCCATTTTCAAGTATAATCTGTGGCAAAAGTATTAATAAAAGTAGTTGGAGGACAGAATAGTTCAGAAAGTTTAGATAAAGCATGTTAAAAAGAGAAAGATCAACGGTTTATCTCAATATTGTTTTGTTTACATTATGGGGGATAAATGTTATTGTATGAGGTAAGATAGTAAATTGTCAGATAAATAAGCTGTTATAAATATTGAAAAAATGATTCTGTGTGTTTTGTATATTGGATAAATGTTTATATTTGCAACTGTTTAACGTAATATTATGGAAACACATATGGAAAATAACAAGATGCTTTACTCGCATGTGTCTGTTGATTGCGTGCTGCTGGGCGTAAACGAAGATAAACTATGCGTGCTGCTTATAGAACGGCAAATGGACAATAGCGATGAGAAACGTTACAAGCTTCCCGGAAGTCTGATTTTTGAAAATGAAGATCTGGATACGGCAGCTCATCGTGTATTTAATGAGGCTACAGGTTTGAAACGCGTTCCTTTAAAACAATTCCGCAGTTTTGGCTCTCCCTCGCGTACAAAAAACAAAGATGATATGCAGTGGCTGGAAAACGCCATGAAGCTGAAGATCGAACGGATCGTAACCGTAGCTTATCTGGCATTGAGTAAGATCGGACGGAAGTCGAACCCGACCAATAAATATAATTCACTGGCCTGGTTTCCTGTCGACGCACTGCCTTCTTTGCCGTTCGACCATAAAGAAATCATCGAGGCCGCTGTGGAGGAAATACGTGAGTGGGTTGAAAAGGAGCCATCCATCATTTTCGATTACCTGCCTTTGAAATTTACAGCCTATCAGTTGCGTCGTACGTACGAGATCATATATAATAAGGAAATGGATGTCCGTAACTTCCATAAGAAAATGGGGTCGCTGGAATATATCGTACAGACCGACGAGATCGAAACAGGAGTTGCCCACCGTGCCGCCCGCTATTATCGTTTCGACAAAGTGAAGTATAATAAGTTGCATTCGAAATTTAATAAGAATTAATCAGTAAAGATATGTATTTGTTAGGTTGTGACATAGGTAGTTCTTCTGTGAAGGCCTCGATTGTAGATGCCAGTTCGGGATTAACTATCGGGGCGGATTTCTATCCGAAAGAGGAAGCGCCTATTAAAGCTGTAAAACCCGGTTGGGCGGAACAGGAACCGGATGATTGGTGGAAGTATCTGAAAGAAGCCATTAAAGGAGCGATTGCGAAAGCCGGTATTCAGGGAACCGATATCAAAGCGATCGGTATCTCTTACCAGATGCACGGACTTGTGCTGGTCGATAAGAAAATGGAGGTGTTGCGCCCTTCTATCATCTGGTGTGACAGCCGTGCCGTACCTTATGGAGACCGTGCGTTTAAAAATATAGGGGAGAAGCAATGCTTGTCCCACCTGTTGAATTCGCCGGGTAACTTTACCGCATCCAAACTTGCCTGGGTAAAAGAGTTTGAACCGGAGTTATTCCGTTCCGTTCATAAGTTCATGCTGCCGGGTGATTTTATCGCCATGCGGATGACAGGGGATATCGTAACAACCGTATCCGGTTTGTCGGAAGGTATCTTCTGGGACTTTAAGAACGAACAGGTTTCTGAAGACCTGATGAACTATTTCGGATTCAGCAACGACCTGATACCTGAGATACGTCCGACATTCGGTTTGCAGGGGGAACTGCTCGGTTCCGTTGCAACAGAACTGGGGTTGAAGAAGGGGACACCTGTGACTTACCGTGCCGGTGACCAGCCAAACAATGCTTTGTCGCTGAACGTATTGAATCCGGGTGAGATTGCTGCAACTGGTGGTACTTCCGGTGTGGTGTATGGTGTAAACGGAAAAGTGAATTTCGATACCTTGTCGCGGGTAAATACCTTTGCCCATGTAAACCATTCTGCGGATCAGACAAGGTTGGGCGTATTACTTTGTATCAACGGGGTAGGCATTCTGAATTCCTGGGTGAAGAAGAATGTGGCGCCCGAAGGAATCAGTTATCCGGAGTTGAACGAACTGGCCGCCGGTATCCCTGTCGGATCGGAAGGACTGTCCATTCTGCCGTTTGGTAATGGTGCTGAACGTATGTTGCAGAATAAGCAGATCGATTGTTCGATACACGGCCTGAATTTTAATATTCATAGCAAAGCCCATATTGCCCGTGCTGCACAGGAGGGCATCGTGTTCTCTTTCAAATACGGAATGGATATCATGAACGAGATGGGAATCGATATAGATGTAATCCGTGCCGGTAGTGCCAATATGTTCCTGAGCCCGGTCTTCCGTGATACTTTGTCGGGTGTGACCGGAACGGTGATCGAGCTGTTCGATACAAACGGTGCCGTAGGTGCTGCCAAGGGAGCTGGTATCGGTGCCAGTATCTATCAGTCGGCCGAGGAAGCATTTGCCTCCTTGAAGAAGATAGATGTGATTGAACCCGACGGCCTGAAGGCGGATAAATATTGTGCAGCTTACAGCATATGGAAAGAACGGCTGGATAAGCTGATGTGTGAGAATAACATACCAATGTAATATAAATCATTAAAACAATTAATTTCATGGACTTTTATAAAGGTGAAAAAGAATTCTTCCCGGGAATAGGAAAGATTCAGTTTGAAGGACGCGATTCAAAGAATCCGATGGCATTTCATTATTATGATGAAAACAAGGTGGTAATGGGTAAAACATTGAAAGACCATCTTCGTTTTGCGATGGCTTACTGGCATACATTATGTGCCGAAGGCGGTGACCAGTTTGGCGGAGGAACAAAATCATTCCCCTGGAATGCAGCTTCCGACCCGATCAGCCGTGCCAAATATAAGATGGATGCAGCTTTCGAATTCATGACTAAATGTAGCATTCCTTATTACTGTTTCCACGATGTGGATGTGGTGGACGAAGCTCCTACACTGGTTCAGTTTGAGAAAGACTTGCAGACAATGGTGGAACATGCCAAAGGCTTGCAACAGGCAACCGGAAAGAAACTGTTATGGTCTACCGCCAACGTATTCAGTAACAAACGTTATATGAACGGTGCTGCAACCAATCCTTACTTCCCTGCACTGGCTTGTGCCGGAACACAGATTAAGAATGCTATCGACGCTTGTATCGCTTTAGGTGGCGAGAACTATGTATTCTGGGGTGGTCGTGAAGGTTATATGACCTTGCTGAATACAGATATGAAACGTGAAAAAGACCATCTGGCTATGATGCTTACCATGGCACGTGACTATGGCCGCAAGAATGGTTTCAAAGGCACGTTCCTGATCGAACCGAAACCGATGGAACCGACAAAACATCAGTACGACGTAGACTCGGAAACGGTTATCGGCTTCCTGCGCCACTATGGCCTGGATAAAGATTTCGCTTTGAATATCGAGGTGAACCACGCGACTCTGGCCGGACATACATTCGAACACGAATTGCAGGCTGCTGTGGATGCCGGCATGTTGTGCAGTATCGATGCAAACCGCGGCGACTATCAGAATGGCTGGGATACCGACCAGTTCCCGATGGATATTTACGAACTGACTCAGGCATGGCTGGTCATCCTTCAGGGTGGCGGTCTGACAACCGGAGGTACGAACTTCGACGCAAAGACTCGTCGTAACTCAACCGACCTGGATGATATCTTCCTGGCTCATATCGGTGGTATGGATGCGTTTGCCCGTGCTCTGATGTGTGCAGCCGCTATTATTGAACAGTCTGATTACACCAAGATGCGTGCCGAACGTTATGCCAGCTTCGATGGTGGCGACGGTAAAGCCTTTGAAGACGGTAAACTTACCCTGGAAGACCTGCGTACGATCGCTCTCCGCGACGGAGAACCGAAACAGATCAGCGGTAAGCAGGAGTTATATGAGATGATTCTCAATTTATATATATAATTAGTTACAAGGAGTAACTCTTTCCCCTCTGGAGAGGGGATTAAGGGGTGTGTTAAATTTAGTCTTATAACTGGCATTAACACACCCCCTGCCCCCTCTCGAGAGGGGAAAAGTTACTCTTAATCTGGTAAACATGAAAAACAACAACAGTTATATTTTTGGTATTACCCTCGTTGCTACCCTCGGAGGGTTATTATTCGGATATGACACGGCAGTTATCTCCGGAACAGTAGAATCACTACGGAAATTTTTTATTGAACCTTACGGATTACCGCTCGACCAGGCCAATTCTCTGGAAGGGTTTGTTGTCAGCAGTGCGCTGATCGGTTGTATCCTGGGTGCCTCTTTTGCCGGGTGGGTCAGCCAGCGTTACGGACGTAAGCCGACGTTGATCGTGGCGTCTATTCTTTTCTTGCTTTCGGCTATCGGTTCGGCCTGGCCCGAATTCGGTCTGGGATTACCTGGAAGCGGAGATCATACTTACATGTATTTATTTGTGGCTTACCGTATTCTTGGCGGTATCGGGGTCGGTTTGGCTTCGATGGTTTCGCCGATGTACATTGCCGAGGTTGCTCCGGCAGACCGTCGTGGTAACCTGGTTTCGTGGAACCAGTTTGCGATCATCTTCGGTATGCTGGTCGTTTATTTTGTGAATTATACGATTGCGTTGCAGGGCGATGCTTCCTGGTTGCACACGGTTGGATGGAGATGGATGTTCGCTTCTGAAATTATTCCTGCCGTATTCTTCTTTACCCTGCTGATGTTTGTTCCTGAAACGCCCCGTTACCTGGTGATGCGCGGAAAGACGGAAAAAGCATTGACCATTCTCGATCGTCTGATGGGAAAAGACGAAGCGGCGAAAGAACTGGTCGACATAAAAGAAAGTTTCAAGGAAAAGGCACCCTCCATGCGTCCTTACTTCCGTTTTATGGGAGCATGGCTCGTTTTGTTCCTGTTGGCCTACGGAGCTTTGGAACTGGCGGGAAATACAAGTGCCCTGGAGATTGCCCTGATCGGCAGTTTCTTCGTTTCGCTGGCATTCCCGATTCGTTCTTACGGGGTACTTATTATTATGGTAGGTATTTTGCTGTCCGGATTCCAGCAGTTTGTCGGTATCAACGTGGTGCTTTATTATGCACCGGAGATATTTAAGACGATGGGAGCTGCTACAGATGCTGCTTTGTTGCAGCAGATCGTTGTCGGTGCCGTGAACCTGTCGTTTACCGTGCTCGCCATCTTTACGGTCGATAAGTTCGGCCGCCGTCCGTTGATGATTATCGGTGCGTTGGTGATGGCTGTTTCCATGATTATCCTGGGAACAACATTCTATACACACTCTGTCGGCATAGGCTCGTTGGTTTGTATGCTGGTGTATACTGCCGGTTTCGCTATGTCATGGGGACCTGTTTGCTGGGTATTGCTGGCGGAAATCTTCCCGAACTCGATCCGTTCGACGGTGATGAGTATTGCCGTTGCCGGACAGTGGATTGCCAACTTCCTCGTATCGTGGACTTTCCCGATGCTTGACAAGAACCAGTACCTGACGGAAACGTTTAATCACGGTGTCGCTTACTGGATTTACGGCCTGATGGGTATCTTGGCCGCTGCCTTTATCTGGAAATTCGTTCCCGAAACGAAAGGTAAGACATTGGAACAGATGGAACAATACTGGAAAAGGTAATAATAGAATGATTGATTTTCCGGCCTTCCATGTTTGTGCCTAACTAAAAAACCTTATATTTGCATTTCCAGTTAATCTTAAAAGAGAACGGAATGCATACAAGTAAAGCAATACATATACTAATTGGTATCGGCCTTTTACTTTCTGTTGCCCTCGGAGCAGTAGAGAGTAAGGCCGATACTCTTTTTCAGGATCAATTCGTTTCCGATCTGCGTTATATCCCTGAAATGAAGGCCCGTGCAGCCGACAGCATCTATCTTCCGGAAAACAACGAAACGAAAATCCCCGATCGCGATAGCCTCCTGGCCCTTTGTGCTAAAGTCGGCTACGAAGCGATAGCGGATATGATGCAACGCTATTACGAAGAAGCCATCGACGCCATCCCCGAAGATGCCGACCGCCATGATGAATTTCTCCGGATGCGCGAAACAGTCGAACGGATCGGAGGGAGCATCCTCCGACGCGAACTGGAATACGGCGAAGCGATTGCTCTTCCCGATAATACGCCGGAAAAGCGCGCTAAGAAAGTAAAGGTCTTTTATGCTCTTGCCGATAAATCTGTTGCCCGCAATGATCCTTCCATGGAAATGAGAGCGCTCATCTATATTCTTCGCAGACTGTATCTGCATGAACAATATTACGCCGCTTTCCTCTGTGCCGAACGTATTGCCAAACGCCTGGAAGTGGTCGGCGGTGATATCGATCCCGCGGAAGAGAAAAACATCTGGTACGACCTGGGTCGCCTTTATTTCGACTTTCGCGATTACGAGAACGCTATCCCTTACCTGAAATCCGCTTTACAGAATACCCCTGTTTCCCGCTATTACAATCTCTATAACCTTCAGGCACGCAACGCACTGGGGCTTTATTACCGTAGTATCGGCGAACTGGATACTTCCGACTACTATTTTCGCTCCATGCTCGAATGTAAAGACCGTGTCAAGCTGCGTCCCATGTTCGACTGCATCGCCTTGAGCAACCTGGCCTCCAACTATCGCAAACGTGGTTTGTACCGCGAAGCGTTGGAACTGCACAAAGGCGCCTTACCCTTTTCGCAGGCGGAGGGCGATCATAGCTTTACCTCGGGTATCTATGTCGGGCTGGCAGACTGTTATCTGGAAACAGGCAAGCCGGATAGTTGCAAGGCAATGATCGACAGTACCCTTTACCATATCGAACAATGGCCCTGGGTGATGTCGTACCGTTCGTGCGACCTTTATCCGGTGATGGCTCGCTATTATGCCCGCATCGGCGACCGGGAACGTTCGATCGCTTATATGGACTCGACGACGGTGGCAAATCGTCGGCAGGACGAAAAGTACAGTGGCCTGCTGGTTCTCCGCGCCAAACAGGAGTTATTCGAGTCGGAGCGTGCCCGTAAGGAGGCGCAGCTCGTTACCTTCTGGCACGTTTCGGTCAGTATGGGTGTGACGGCGGGGGTAATCTTTGTCGCCTTGCTTATCATCTCCGTTCTTTACCGGAAAAAGCATCAGGCTTACCGCAGGCTGGTTGCCCGTAGCCGTGAATGGGCGGAGCAGGTCCCGGCTGTCGTGCCTCCGGCAGAGGCAGATGCTACCGACAGGACCCTGATGGAAAATCTCGGCCGCCTGACCGACGAAGAGCATATCTACCTCGACCCGGATCTCGATCTCGAAACCCTGTCGCAACGCATGGGTGTTCACCGTAACATGATCTCGAAAGCTGTAAATACCGTCCACGGCAAACCATTCTCCGCATATATCAACGAATGCCGGGTTCGTCAGGCCATCCTGCTGCTTTCCGATCCGGCCAACGACAACCTTTCGCTCGAAACCATCGCCTTCGACTCCGGCTTCTCCACCCGCCAAACCTTCTACCGCGCCTTCAAGGCACAAACAGGGCTTAGCCCGGCTTCTTTCAGGAAGAATAGGGGGTAGGGAGGAAATTATTGTTTGATAAGTTTTTCAATAGCATCTATGAAAGACACTGCCTGAGGATACAGAAAATCGATATCTTCTGAAGTGTAGTTGACAAAATCTTCGTAGTCGCTGTT
This sequence comes from Parabacteroides sp. AF17-3, assembly GCF_003635445.1. Taxonomy (NCBI): domain Bacteria; kingdom Pseudomonadati; phylum Bacteroidota; class Bacteroidia; order Bacteroidales; family Tannerellaceae; genus Parabacteroides; species Parabacteroides sp. AF17-3. Next base: position 59,162 of record NZ_QTMM01000008.1, read on the forward strand.
CTGCCGTTTATTGAAAATATCAGTATAAAACTTGCTTAATTCACGTGGTAACAGGCCGGGAAGTACAAATTCCTTACCCAGTATATGACGAACGCCATTGTGTGTATGTGCTTCATAATACGATCCCTTCTTTCATTACATTATAATAAAACATAGACCGTGCTTTGAGTTCTTCCCATTTTTTACGGGTGACAACCATCGGGTTGATCATTACCCCGGTATTGAATTCTACATCATAAAGAGGATAAGTAATTTCCCGTTCCTCTTTTAGTGTCAGACTCTCTTTATCGACCAGGATTAACAGATCGATATCACTGTCGGAACGTGCATCGCCACGCGCTTCGCTTCCGTATAGGATGGCAGTCGCAGTCGGGGCAATACGATGTATAATCTCTTTCAACGTTTTTACTACTTCAGGTCGTTTCATCTGTAACTCCTTTCTTTAATTTTGATTCTTAATATTTCTCTTTCTGCTCGCGTTTCTCTTATTTTTCTACCACCCACTGCTCGATATTCCGCATCTCATTGCTAAAATTGATACCGATCTTGAACAGCTTGCGCGGGTCGGAGGCGAAGGGGAGGGCATAATTCTTTTCATTGATCTGCCGGAGAGCTTCCTCGGCGGTTCCCTCGAATTTGAACTCCATTACATAGATGAACTTGTCCGTTTGCAGCAGCAGGTCGATACGCCCTTGCGAAGTATGGTATTCCGCCTTTACATAGAAACCGATCAGCTTGTAGACGATGAACAGCACGTTCTGGTAATGCAGTTCCAGGTCGCGCACCAACTCGTAAGGCGTGTCGGCAAAGAAGGATTGCAGGCGGCGGAAGAAAGCGTCGTAATCGCCGCTGCGCACTTCGCGAACGAATTTGTTGATATGGAAAGCAACGTTCACCTTGTCGGTATCGGTGTAGAAAGGCAGCAGGAACTTCATAAACCCTTCATCCACTTCGCGGTTGGGGAAACCCAGGTAGTACGTGCCGAACTCGCGGTCGTAGTCCTTGATCGTCAGGTAGCCGCTCTGGTAAATCACCGGTATCGGGTTGGTCGAAGACGAGTCGATGCTGTTGAGCGTATCTTCGTCGGTTTCTACATTCTCTATGTTGTGGAGGTCGTAATTATGCATTTTCAGCAGCTCCACCAGATAGGTCGGCGTACCGGTTTCGAACCAGTAGTTGCCGAATTTTTGCTTGGCAAAAGTGTTCAGCAGGCTGAAAGGATTGTAGATGCCAATGGAGTTTTCCACAAAATGATAGCCGTCGTAGCACTCTTTCAGTTCGGAGCATACTTCATCGTAAGTCATGCCTTGTGCCTGTGCCAACTTGTTGATACCCTCTTCAAAGTTGTCGTGCAACTCCTGTTCGGTGATGCCGCAGAGCGCAACGTATTCATCCCACATCGACAGGTCGTTCAGGTTATTGAGTGCGCTGAACACGCTTATCTTACCGAACTTGGTGACGCCCGTTAAGAAAGCGAATTTGATGCTCCCGTCCATCGTTTTGATCACGGAATAAAAAGCCTGCAAGATGCTGCGGAACGACTTTTGCAATTCTTCATTGCCGATAGCCTGCAACATCGGTTTGTCGTATTCGTCGACCAGGATAGCCACGCGATGTCCTGTTTGTTCATGGGCACGTCGGATGATACCTTTGAAGCGAAGCGGCAGGGACGTTTCCGAAGGTTCCGTTCCGTAGATTCTTTCCCAGTAGCAGAGCGTGTCATTCAGTATATTTTCGAGGCTTTCCGGGTCTTCATACTTTTCGGTGTTCAGATCCAGATGCAACACCGGCCGTTTCACCCAGTCTTTTTCCAGCTTTTCTACCGCCAGCCCTTCGAACAGTTCGCGCTTGCCTTCGAAGTAGGCTTCGAGGGTGGAGATCAGCAGGCTTTTGCCGAAACGGCGCGGGCGGCTGAGGAAGTAGTAACTGCCACGATCTACCAACTGATACATTAAAGCCGTTTTGTCGACATAGATATATCCGTCTTTGCGGAGTTTCTCGAAGTTCTGTATTCCGATAGGATATTTTACGCTCATGATCTTTGACGGGTTTTTAGGATTTCACAGTTACAAAGATACATTTTCCCCTCGTAATCCCCTTCAGTCTTCCCGCATATTCTTCCCCCGGCACGTTTTTTCCCCCACTATTTTGTCGCATTTTGCAAAATGTTACAACATTCTCCCCTTTTTTCTTCACCTTGCGGCATAAAAATAAAGCATATGATAGGAATGCAACACATCGATGAGAGGAATACCGCCGTGCCCGACTGGTTCGTCGGTTATTACGATTCAGGGTATTTTTGGGTAGGTGTGGCGGTGCTGAGCCTGCTGACGGTCGTGCTGATCGTGCTGGCGTGCCGGCTCTATTACGAGATGAAAGAAGCGCAACGCATCCTCGACGAACACGAAAAGGAATAAACAAACAGAATGATCGCTAGTAATAATATTTAAAACAAATTACCATGGCAACAAAAAAGTACGTGTGGAAATTCGATCTCGAAGAGTACCTGATGACAAAAGACGTGAAGGAAGACTTCGCCGCTAAGGTGAAACCCATCCAAACCTTCTACATGGCCGATGTGGCGCGTTTGATCGCTGAAGAACGCACCGAATACCGCATCGACACGATCGTGAACATCACCAAGCTCGTGGAAGCGAAAATCCGCCAGCTTGCCTGTGGCAACAACATTGTAGTAACCGACAACGTGCAGTATTCACCCGGCATCCTCGGCCTCTTCCTCGGAAAGACAGGCGTGGTAGACCCGGCGAAGAATAAGGCAGTTATCAACATGATCGCCACTGCCGCCCTGCGTGCCGAAACGGATCAGGTGGCGCTCGAATTTTCGGGTGTCGTGCGCGACATGGGCGGCGCCAACATCAGCCTGGTGAAAGACGTCACCACGGGCAAGACCGACGGAACCGTCACCCCCGGCGGCATCCTCGATGTCACAGGCTCGAAGATACGCAGTGTCAATGCCGACGGCACGGGGCTGGGCTTGCTCACGCTGGTCAACACCACCGACCAGAGCGTGGCCGCCACCATCACGCTGCTGGCTATCAACGATCCCAAACGACTGATGTTCAACATTCCTGCCGACCTGGCCAAGGGCAGCTACCAGCTTACGCTCGAAACCTGGTTCAGCACCAACAGCACCCAGCTCAAGCAATCGCGTACCCTTACGTATGCCATTCCGCTGGTGGTGGGCGGCACGAGCGGCGGCGGCGGTGACGACCGTCCGGAGATCGAGTAAACCTCTTTCGCAGGGCAAGGATCTGTTCGATGCTGTCGAACCGCCCGATTCGATGGCGTCGAAGCGTCCTTTTCGATGGCGTCGAACCGACCGCTTCGATTTCACCCGGTAGGCAAACGGCTCTTCCGGTATTCACAAACAAGCTAAAATGATATCACTTATGAAACATGTTACATCTTATATATTTCTGATTATAGCCTTCCTGCTTTTCGGAGTAAACGGGGCGGCGGCACAAAAGGACGACTGTCCTTTTAAGGTTACCGATAGGATTAATGCTAATATTTCCTACGATAAAGAAAATAAAGTACTTTCCATTGAAGGTAGTGATAAGGTAACCATTGAGGGGGATGGAACTTCTACCGGCTGGGGGATTGAAATAGAATCTCAAAGCATCCATTTCCAAGTGACAATAAAAGACCTGAGTATCGAAAGAGAAGGGGTGCCTCTGAAAATAAAGGGGGTGTTTAACTGTTCTATCACAATAGAAGGAACGAACCGGTTTGTTTCGACAGGCTCGTCGGGAACTGCCGGGATAGAGGTCAAAGGCCCTCTCTCCTTACGAGGAAGCGGCTCCCTGACTGCCATAGGGGCAAAAGGAACCGGCGATACTCCCGGAGGGGCAGGGATCGGTGGTGGTGGAGGATATCTGACCATAGATGGTGGCATCATCCGTGCCGAAGGCGGGGCAGGTGCGCCCGGTATCGGTGTAAGCGATCCTCAAGAGGGCATGACGATTCAGATCTTTGGAGGCACGGTAACCGCCATCGGCAGTGGCGGCAAAAATCCGGCTCCCGGCATATATGGCGGTACCTCCTCCAATTCTACTACCATCGCAGGAAACGCCTTTGTCATAGCCATCGACGGGACGGATGATGATGAGGTCATTGCGACGACTACCCAGATAGAGAATCATACGAAAGGCCTGTTTATCCGGGGCGAGCAAGAGTCCGATGGCTCCATCGTGTGGGCCTCTTCCGACCTGGTAGGCGACATCACATTGGAGAGCAACGCCGAAATCCCCGATTGGGCAACGGTCACTATTGCCGACAACCAAACCTTTACCATCGTCGATGGCATCACTCTGACTAACAACGGCGTCCTCACCAACAAGGGAACCCTCACCAACAACGGCACGTTCAGCGGTACCGGCACCGTTGAAAGCAACACATCCCTTAATATAGGGGGGAAAGATGGGTTCGATGTAATTAATACCGATGGTGGAGCAACTTTTAGCTATAATGGCACGGAGAAATTGCTTACCATTAGCGGAAGTGACAGAGTCTTAATCAAAGGCAGAAATAAGGATAAAGCTGTCGGATGCGGGATTGTAATTGCGCAGGGTGCGAGCCCCACACTGACCATTGAAGACTTGAATATTGAAGCTGCTGAAGCTTTGGTGTATAGGGGTAGAAGTGACGGGATTCTGTTGCAGTATAATCTTACCTTGCAAGGAACAAATAGACTAACGTCTACCAGTGGGGGTGGGATAAACTTAAACGGTAATAATATAACCTTTGCCGGCTCCGGCTCCCTGACAGTTACAGGAGGAAACGGTTGTGCCGGTATACAAGGTCTGGAAAGTTTGTGTATCAATGAAAATGTCTTCGTTGTCGCCATCGATGGCAAAGGTGCAACAAGCGGCATAAGCGGCTCTCTCCAGCACGATAGTGGCCTCCTTATCTACGGCTCGCAAGACGATACCGGTAACTTCTCGCAGGAATACTCCAAACTGATAGGCAGCGACTTTACCCTGGGCGGCGACGCCGAAATCCCCAAGGGGGCAACGGTCACTATTGCCGCCGGGCAAACCTTTACCATCGCCCCGGGTGTAACTCTTACGAACAACGGCACTCTCGAAAACAACGGCGCCCTCACCAACGAAGGCACCTTCACCAACAACGGCACGTTAAGCGGCACCGGCACCGTTGAAAGCAACACATCCCTTAATATAGGGGGAAATGAGGGGTTCGATGTTTCCAATTTCGGTGGTGGTGTAACTTTTAGCTATGATGGCACGGAGAAATTGCTAACCATTAGCGGAACAATTGGCGATGTCTTAATCAAAGGCAGAAATAAGGATAACGCTGTCGGATGCGGGATTGTAATTGCGCAGTATGCGAGCTTCTATCTGACTATTGAAGACTTGAATATTGTGACTGATGAAGCTTTGGTGTTTAGGGGTATAAGTGACGGGCAGCTGGCTAATTATAATCTTACCTTGCAAGGAACAAATAGACTAACGTCTACCAGTGGGGGTGGGATAAACTTAAACGGTAATAATATAACCTTTGCCGGCTCCGGCTCCCTGACAGTTACAGGAGGAAACGGTTGTGCCGGTATACAAGGTCTGGAAAGTTTGTCTATCTATAAAAATGCCTTCGTTGTCGCCATCGATGGCAAAGGTGCAGCAAGCGGCATAAGCGGCAATCTCCACCACGATAGTGGCTTCCTTATCTACGGCTCGCAAGACGATGCCGGTAACTTCTCGCAGGAATACTCCAAACTGGTAGGCAGCGACTTTACCCTGGGCGGCGACGCCGAAATCCCTAAGGGGGCAGAGGTCATTATTGCCGAAGGCCAAACCTTTATCATCGACGCGGGTGTAACTCTTACGAATAGCGGCACTATCGATAACGAAGGCACTATCAATAACGAAGGCATTATCTACAACAAAGGAACCCTTACAGGCAATCCCGTCAAGGGTCATTTTCCGTACCATTACATCACTTTCGATGCCAACTATCCGGCATCCCCTGCTGTTGATGAAAGATATATCCTTCAAGGCGAAACGCTCCCTAGCGATATCTTCACCCGTTCGGGCTACACCTTCCAGGGTTGGTACGACGCTCCCTCTGGCGAAACAAAAGTAGAAACCAGCGCCGAGCCGCAAACTCTCTATGCCCGGTGGGAGGCGGTGCCAGTGCCCGAACCCGAGCCAACGGTCTACTACACAGTCACCTTGCCCTTTGTAGAGGGCAAGGTGACCGACCCCGTGGCAGGCGATTACGACGTAGAATCGGGGAGCACCTTCCGCTTCTACCTCACGCTTGACACGGCTTACAGCCAGTCGCAACCCGTAGTCACCACCAGCCGCGGCGAAACGCTTACGCCCCGCACCTCCGACGGTGCCTACCTGCTGAAGTACGTGTGCACCGACGTGGAAGTCTACATCGACGGCATCGAGAAGAACAACCCGGTAGCCAACGAACCGATCCGTGCCGCCGCCCCCGAGCCTGAGATATGGAGCGAAGACGCCTGCCTCTGCATCCGCCTGTCCGAAGGCCTGCCGACGTCGCTCGTCCGCATCTTTACGCCCGAAGGCCGCCTGCTCGACAGCTTCCGTTCAACCCCGGGGTTGAACCGTCGGCAATTGCCGACGGGGATCTATATCGTACAGGTGGGGGCGACGGTGCGAAAAGTGGCAATACGCTAAAAGAATATATTTATTAATCTTGCCCGTCAATAAAGGAGGATATACGAAAACGGGCCAATTGGATAGAATAGTTTTATTAATAACTTAAATTTTAGAAATCATGAGTCAAGGAGCATATTTGGAATTTGCTAACAGAGCATTCGACAAAGTTGATGTAACTGTTGATTTTTGTAATAAAAAGGACTGGGAACATGGGAAATATCCTCAATGGGTAAATCCTGTGTTGACCGAGAAGTGTTATTTGAGTAGTACTCGACTGGAAATGGCGAGTGGAAAAGTTCATGGATATTTCAGAGTAACTATCACGATTGATGGCAAAAGTGAAAACTTTGGTTCAAAGGAATTCGATTTGAACGATGCTACTAATGGTACACGAAATTGGTCCTATTATTATTCGGGAGGTATAAACGATTGTGTCATTCTGGTAACTTATGGAAGAGGTTTGGATACGCTTGGCGGTGAGAAAATGAAAGATAAGAGAAGCTGCTACCGCTTTGAAATGTTCAGAACCTCTAAACGCCGTATCGGCGTTATGACTGATTATCACTACGGATGCGAAGAAAATGGCAATACCGGCAATCAGGTTAATGTGGTAAATGAAATAAACAGACTGCGCAACCGTCCCGAATTTCTTGTCATGACGGGCGACTTGCTTCACAATCCGACCGAATCGAAAGACAATGATATATGGAAAAACTTCATAGACCCGTTGGAGTTGAAGAATATCCCGGTGGCTGATGGATTTGGCAACCATGACCTTTGGACGGGTGTCGGAGCGAAAGATGTGAAGAAGGAGATCAAAAAGCGCAATGACATGAGAAGAAAGGAATGGAATGCGTTCGGATACTGTGATAAATACAACTCGGACAAAGCAGAGAATAAGGGATATCACTATGCATGGAAAGTATTCCTGCAGAAAAGAATGTCGAACGGAGAGTTGAAGCAAAAGTCTGTTGAATGTATTATGCTCAACAATGTGCCCGGAAGTGACAATGTAAAAGATGCCGTAGATACTAGCGGTAGTCATAAAAAAGGTACTTACTGCTATGACTCGGTGGGTTTTCTGGGTGTTTATCTTGCTTCATTAGGAATGCAATCTTCCTGCAATGACAGAATAGTTTTGTTGTTCTTCCATATCAATTATGAGAGTGAAAGGCTCGAAACATCGAATAACTTTTACAGATGGTGGCCTAAAGATGCGAGATATCAATTAAACTATTTGATTAATAATAAATATAAGTGTCCTACACATGCTTTCTTCGGTCATATTCACGAAAGTAGAATGGTTAAAGAAGAATTACATTTCTCTCCCCAGGATGCTTCCGGTTTGGAAGGGTATAGATGCGCGGTGTCCAAAACCAACCGCTATCTGAATGTAATCGACCTGGAGCTGGTGGAAGAAAACGGAGAATGCAAATTAAGAATGACCACCTCGTATGGCAAAACAGCCGATCTCACCGTCGACGACGGCGGACTGAGAGAATTTGAAACAAAAGACTTTTGATTGGCTCCGGCCGTGTCGTTATTGGGCGGGAAAGCCTAATAACGACAATGGCTGTTCGATAATGAAAGCGATAGCCCTGTAAGGCGTAACAAAAAAGAAAATTACATGTATGGAAACAACAACAAAGACAAAACAGCAATCCGTTTTCCGCCTTCTGGCGGCTCTGTTCTTCCTCTGCCTCTTTGCCCCGATGGCGGCAGGGCAGGATAACTGGAACGACCATTGTGCAAACCGGATAGCAAACAAAGACGGTGGCAACGGCTCATTCTGGGACAACGCCATCGAGATAGCCACCGCCGAAGAGCTTGCCTACTTTGCGCAGCAGGTGAATAGCAACCAGTCTATCAGTTATGGTGACGGCAATTCGATCGGTCCGGCCGATAAATATCAAGCAGGAGGCTTTATATCCTATTACTTCGCCCTCTCCGCCGACATCGACCTGTCGGATTATGATTGGACGCCGATAGGGAACGCTACTTATCCTTTCAAAGGTAATTTCGATGGCCGGGGGCATTGTGTGAACGGCCTGAAGGTGATGAAGATCGAAACCGTTAGTGGGGCTGCCTATGCCGGCTTGTTCGGTTATGCGTCTGTCGGAATCCTCCGTAACCTCGGTGTCCGTCTGGCGGATGCGGGGATACAGGCAAATTCGACGGGTGGTTCTGCTTATGCCGGTGGAATAGCCGGGTACGCTCATAATATCTTTAACTGCTATGTAGTGGGAGAGGGCACTATTGGGGCAAGCATTTCAGGAATGGGTAATAATATCTATGCCGGTGGGATCGTAGGATATCTTGACGATAATGGTTCGCTTATTAATTGTTATGCTACTGTAAATGTAAAGGTAGAACCAGGTGTGGTTTATGTTGGTGGTATTGTCGGGTTTGGTAGTTATAAATCAACGATCTCCCACACCTATGCCACGGGAGATGTTGAAACGGAAACAGGAGATTATAACCGTTACGTCGGCGGTATCTGCGGATATTTGCTGAACGAGGGCACTCTCACAAACAGTTTGGCCGTCAATGGACGGATAATAGGAGGCGACTCATTCAGTAACCGGATAGTTGGGGAAAAGGGGAGTAAGGCCACTCTCGACGCCAACTACGCCTCCCCCGAGATACAGGTGAACGGCAGCGTTGTCAACGATGGAGCCGGGGACGACGTGAATGGCAATCCAAGTGTCAATCTTGGTAACTTTGGTTCTGTATTGACTTGGGGTGATGGTTGGGATACAAGCGATAACACGCACCTGCCGCAATTGAAGATGCAGACAGGCGATGGCTCTAATTACTCTGACTGGCCTACCGGTGAAGGCTTCACCCCCCAATCCCCGCCCGTAGCCTCCGATTACCTGATAGCCGTAAAGTTCGCCTCTGCCAATGACCCCTACCTGATAACCAACCGGGCCGAACTGGCCTATTTGGCGAAGCAGGTGAATAGTGGAGAAGACTACAACGGCAAGAACTTCGCTCTCACCGCCGACATTGACCTGTCGGCCTATTATTGGACGCCGATAGGGAGCGATACTAATCCTTTCAATGGTAATTTCGACGGCCGGGGGCATTGTGTGAGCGGGCTGAAGGTGATGAAGGGCGAAACCGTTAGTGGGAGTGCCTATGCCGGCTTGTTTGGTTGTGCGCCTGTCGGAATCCTCCGTAACCTCGGTGTCCGTCTGGCGGATGCGGGGATACAGGCAAATTCGACGGGTGGTCCTGCTTATGCTGGTGGAATAGCCGGGTACGCTCATAACATCTTTAACTGCTATGTAGTGGGAGAGGGCACTATTGGGGTAAGCTCTTCAGGAGAGGGTAATAATATCTATGCCGGTGGGATCGTAGGATATCTTGCCCCTGATGGTTCGCTTACTAATTGCTATGCTACTGTAAATGTAAATGTAAAGGTAGAACCTAAAGGTATAGTTAATGTTGGTGGTATTGTTGGGTATGGTAGTTCTAATTCAACGATCTCCCACACCTATGCCACGGGAGATGTTGAAACGGGAACAGGAGCGAAATACTATTACGCCGGCGGTATCTGCGGATATTTGCAGAACAATGGCACACTCACAAACAGTTTGGCCGTCAATGGACAGATAACAGGAGGCGACTCATATAGTAACCGGATAGTTGGTAATAAGGAAAGTAATTCCACTCTCACCGGCAACTACGCCTCCCCCGGGATACAGGTGAACGGCAGCGTTGTCAACGATGGAGCCGGGGACGACGTGAACGGCGATCCGGATGTCGATCTTGATAATTTTAGTACTATATTTTCCTGGGGCGATGGTTGGGATACAAGCGATAACACCCACCTGCCGCAGTTGAAGATGCAGACAGGCGATGGCCCCTCTTACTCTTACACCGCCTGGCCTACCGGCGAAGGCTACACCCTGCAACCCTTGCTCGATGCCGCCACCTATTTCCTTCCGAAGCATATCCTTCACATCGTTTCTCCCACCGGAGGAACCCTGAAGGTAACAGGCAAAGACGGAAACGAACTATCTGACGGCAGCAAGATAGTTTCCGGCACCCTCTTGACGCTTTCGTATACGGAAAGCCCTAATTACCGTTTCTCGGAGTACCTTTCCGGCAGCAGTGCCGACAATCTGCGTACTCTTTCCGGCAACACGATTCAGATCTCCGATGCCGACCTCTACCTGAGTGCCCGCTTCAATTACGAGGATCCCACGCCTCCACCGCCACCTGCCCCGATTTACTACTCCGTCTTCCTTCCCAGCGTGGAAGGTGCCGTAACTGATCCCGTAGCCGGAACTTACGACGTAGAGTCGTGGAGCACCTTCCGCTTCTACCTCACGCTTGACACGGCCTACAGCCAGTCGCAACCCATAGTCACCACCAGCCGCGGCGAAACGCTTCAGCCCCGCACCTCCGACGGTGCCTATCTGCTGAAGTACGTGCGCACCGACGTGGAAGTCTACATCGACGGCATCCTGCTGAACCCGCCGCCCGTCGCCAACGAGCCGATCCGTGCCGCCACCCCCGAGCCGGAGATATGGAGCGAAAACGCCTGTCTCTGCATCCGCCTGCCCGAAGGCCTGCCGACGTCGCCCGTCCGCATCTTTACGCCCGAAGGCCGCTTGCTCGACAGCTTCCGATCAACCCCGGGGTTGATCCGTCGGCAATTGCCGACGGGGATCTATATCGTACAGGTTGGGGCGACGGTACGAAAGGTGGCGGTAAAAGTTAAATGATTGTGTCGTACCTGCGGGTACCTATGGGAGCAACAAACGTGGCACGTTTTTTGTTCCTATAGGTATATGATTATAAGTGCAAGTAGACGAACCGATATTCCCGCTTTCTATTCGGAATGGTTCTTCAATAGGATTAAAGAGAAATATGTATTGGTACCCAATCCGTACAATCCCAAAATGATCAGCAGGATCGATTTGAGCCCTGCGGTAGTGGATTGTTTTGTGTTCTGGACGAAGAATCCGAACCGGATGATCGACAAGCTGGAGGGGATAAAGGATTACAACTATTATTTTCAGTTTACCCTCAATCCTTATAGCGAAGATGTGGAAAATCATTTACCGGCGGTGAAGGAACGTATCGAAATATTCAAACGGCTTTCCGATAAGATAGGCCGGGAAAAGGTCGTTTGGCGATACGATCCCTTATTGACTAATAAGAAATACGACACCTCTTTTCATAAAGAAGCATTTGCCGGGATAGCATATGGCCTCCAAGATCATACGGAGCGGTGTATGCTCGGCTTTATCGACCATTATCAGCATATTCGCGGCGAAGTGAGCAAATTCGACATACAGCCTCTGAAGCAGGAAGAGATCGAAGAAATGGCCGTTTCTTTCAAACAAACTATGGATCAGTATCCGTCTATCGAGTTCGATACGTGCACAAGGAAAGTGGACTTGACCCATCTGGGAATACCCAGTGGCCTGTGTGTGGATAAAAAACTGATCGAAAAGATCATTGGCTATCCTATCTCCGCCAGGAAGGACAAGAACCAGCGGGATATCTGCAATTGTATCGAAAGCATCGATATAGGCACTTACGAAAGTTGTCTGAACGGCTGCATTTATTGCTATGCTATCAAGGGTAACTACAATACCGCCGGGTTCAACAATCGGAAGCACGATAAAAACTCTCCCATGCTGATCGGTAATGTTGTAGCGGGGGATGTGATAAAAGACAGGCTGATGAAGAGCCTGAGGGATGATCAGCTTTCGCTGTTTTAGAGTTTATATTTTATCAGACACAGATTGTTTTCTTACTATACCGTTATCACAATCTTCCCTTTCACCTTGCCATTTTCCATCTCCTGATGAGCTTGTGGTATCTGCTTGAAGGGGAAGGTTTTGTCGATATGGACTTTCAAACTGCCGTCGGTCAGCATGGCGGCGATATGTTGCATATCTTCTCCATCGGAATGCATCAGTATATGCCGGTAGTTTTTGATGTGATGTTCCCGGGCGGCCTTGTCGGCCTCTTCTTTCTTGTTGGAAGGTAACAAAACGATTATGCCGTCGGGTTTGAGTACCTGGAGCGACCGGACGAAGTTTTCGCCGCCTACCGTGTCGAGTATGAAATCGAGGTCTTTCACCATCTCTTCAAACTTCTGGTTTTTGTAATCGATTACCTCATCCGCACCGATACTTTTTACGAAATCCATATCTCCTGTCCCCGCCGTTGTTATGACATGGCAGCCTATGTGCCTGGCTATCTGGATGGCATAATTACCTACGCCGCCAGCTCCTCCGTGAATCAAAACCTGATCTCCTTTCTTGATATGTCCCGTATCGACCAGCGCCTGCCAGGCCGTAAGTGCAGATAAAGTAGATGCGGCAGCCTCTTCAAAAGAGATATTAGCCGGCTTTTTGGCAATCTGAGCGGCCGGACAGAGGGCGTATTGCGCATAGGCGCCGCCCGTCCCCGGAAAGTTGATTGTTCCGAACACTTCGTCGCCTACAGCAAAGCCGGTGACATCATCCGCCGCCTTGGTGACGATGCCGGCCACGTCCCAGCCGATTACGATCGGTTGGTTTTCCTTGTATTGCGCTGCCTGTCCGCCTCCGGCACGTGTTTTTACATCTACCGGATTGATGCCGATAGCCTTTACTTGTATCAGGACTTCCCCTTTACCTACCTGAGGTTCGGAAATCTCTTCCATAGAGAAATTCTCCGTGCCGCCGAACTGTTTCAATACTAATGCTTTCATATTAATGATTTTATTTCATTTACCACTGTTTTAATAACATGCCTGCCTTAGAAAGGGTTTTGAATTTGTTCAGTAATCTTTAAACGGTGTTGAATGGAACTAACGGAATGGTTTTTGTTTATATTGGACGGTTTATTAATCCGGATTTTTATGTAAGTTTGTCCGGATTAAAAAGATTTCGGATATGCCTATTATAAAACGGATATTGATCTGGTGCAGGAACATACTTATCTTTCTGTTCATATCCAGCATTCTGGCGGTGGTGGTGTATAAGTTCATCCCCGTTTACTATACGCCTTTGATGCTGACACGTCTGTATGACCAGCATAAGGCCGGCAAACCCTTTAAGCTCGATCATACATGGGTGCCATTGTCGGAGATCGCCCAGCCGTTGGTGCAGGCGGTGGTCGCTTCGGAGGACAACCTGTTCCTCGACCATAACGGCTTCGATATCGAGCAGATACAGAAGGCCCGCGACGAAGCCGAGAAAGGGAAACGTGTCCGTGGTGCCAGCACGATCTCACAGCAGACAGCCAAGAACGTATTCCTTCTCCCCGCTAAAAGCTATATCCGGAAAGGGATCGAAGCCTATTTCACCCTGCTGATCGAATGGATATGGGGAAAAGAACGGATCATGGAAGTCTATCTCAACTCCATAGAGATGGGGGATGGTATCTACGGGGCCGAGGCGGTGGCACAGGCTCATTTCAAGAAGCCGGCAGCCAGGTTGAGTGCGGGCGAGGCGGCGTTGATAGCTGCTTCACTACCCAATCCGCGGAAATTCAATTCCGGCAAACCTTCTCCCTATATGCTGAAACGGCAGGGGCAGATCCTTTCCCTGATGGGTAAGCTGATAAAGATACAGATGGGCCACGGTGCCGGAGAGATAGAAAATAAAGATGGTAAAATAAAAAAGAGAAAGAAATGGAGAGCTTCACTTTTCACGACCTCGGACGTATCGCTTATGCCGACGCTTTAAAGGTTCAGACGGAAGCGTTTGAGACACTGTTGCATGCTAAGGTTTGGGGCGGACAGGGAGAGAATAAACTGTTTTTCTGCGAACATGAACCCGTGCTGACGATCGGCAAGAGCGGGAAAGACGCTAACCTGCTGATCCCTGCCGAGCTGCTGAAACAGCGGGGCATTTCCTTCTTCCATACGAACCGGGGAGGGGATATCACCTATCACGGTCCTGGACAGATCACTGGCTATCCGATATTTGACCTCGGACACTGGCAGTTGGGGCTGAAGCAGTATATCCATACCCTGGAAGAGGTCATTATGCGCTTCCTGTCTCTCTACGGGATAAAAGGGGAACGGTTGGAAGGAGCGACCGGTGTCTGGATCGACCCATTGGTAAAAGGCCGTGCCCGTAAGATATGTGCCATCGGGGTGAAGAGCAGCCGGTACGTCACCATGCACGGTTTTGCGCTGAACATCAATACCGACCTGAGCTATTTTTCCCTGATCAATCCTTGTGGCTTCACTGATAAAGGTGTCACTTCGCTGGAAAAGGAATTAGGTGGAAAGCAGGACTTCGAACTGGCTAAAACACAACTTCATTCATTATTCTCAGAACTGTTTCCCTGATGGATTATAAAATACATTTCGCTCCCTTGCAAGGATATACCGATGCCGTGTACCGGGAAGTCCACCACCGTATATTCGGTGGGGTGGAGAATTATTACACCCCTTTTGTGCGTGTGGAGAAAGACGGTTTCCGTAACAAAGATATCCGTGATATCGCTCCGGACAGAAATTCGGAAACACCTGTGATTCCCCAACTGATTGCTGCTACTCCCGATGAGTTCCGCCGTCTGGCAGCATTGTTTCGGGAAAAGGGATACCGGCAGGCGGATATCAATATGGGTTGTCCTTACCCTATGCAGGCGCGTTTGCACCGGGGGGCGGGGATTCTTCCTTTTGTTGAAGAGGCGGAGGCTTTGTTACAGACGATCCGGGAGTTCCCGGAGATGAACTTTTCGGTTAAACTCCGGTTGGGCTGGAATGCTCCGGATGAGGTCTTTGCCTTGCTTCCGGTAATGAACTCCTTGCGGCTGGCTCATGTTACTTTGCATCCCCGGATAGGTACGCAACAATACAAAGGAAATGTGGATACAGATAGTTTCGCCCGTTTCTATGAGGCATGCAGGCATCCGCTTTTCTATAACGGAGATTTGAACAGCCTGGAAGATATAGACCGGATTCTCTGCCGGTTTCCCCGTCTGGCGGGTGTGATGTTGGGGCGTGGTTTGTTATCCTCTCCCTGGCTGGCTGCGGAATATGCAGTAGTAGGCAATGGTTTTACGGATGAAGAAAAGAAAGCGAAACTGCTACATTTCCACACGTTGTTGTTTGAAAAATATAGCAGTGCGCTTGAAGGAGGCGACCATCAGATACTGGCCAAAATGAAAACCCTTTGGGATTACCTGTTGCCGGAGGCGGAGAAACGTCTGCGGAAGAAGATACTGAAAAGCAACCAACTGCCTACTTATCTTCAGGCCGTGAAGGAACTGTTACAATAGTTGAATCAGCCTTTGCCGGTGCGATTGTATCGGCTGGGGCAAGCGGGATAATCGGTACTAATTTCCTTCTCCGGCGGAAAAACTCGGAGAGATGGGAGAAGTCTTTCTTGAACATGACACCTACGCCCTGAGTTGTTAACGCCCCGTTGAGGTATTTGTACATATCATTTGCATGATTGTATGCTTTCAGGCGGATTTCTCCGCTGGGAGTTAACTTGTATTCCAGGTCGAACTCACCGACAAAGTCATTCTTTTGCTGATACGTATTGTTCCTGTATCCGAAACTGCCGTTGAACAGCAGGCGGTTGTCGAGCAATTGGCTGGAAAGCAACATTTCCACTTCCGTATCCTGTATGCCGTCTTCGCTGGTACGGATATTCGTTCCGATCTGTACCTTGTCGGTCAGGCTGTTCAGAATGCTTGAAATCTGGGAAGAGATGGCAGAAGAAGCTACTGCGCTGAATTCGCTCGAACGATACGCATTCTGAGAATAGTCGGGTGTGTAGAACTTATTCAATACCAGCAGATAGATGATCTGGCGCGTCATCATATCTTCGGTATCGACCAATGCCTTCATCTGTCGTTCTATCTCTTCGTTGGTGCCGGGCAGCTCCAGGTCGAATGAGATTGCCGGACTGCGCAACATACCATCCAGGTTAAGCACGCAGTTGACGGGGACGTTGGTTCGTGGACTTTCCCTGGCAAGTCCGTCATCCAGATCACGCAAGTTGGCGGTCAGGTTATAAATAGCATTTATATGCATCGTCGCGTCGAAAGGATCGCCACGGAAGTCGATTGCACTGCCTTCACGTATCTTAAAGTCTTTATGGATAATCTGCTGTAAGCTGAAATTATAGTTACCGCTGACGATTCCCATGTTGCCATACATGCGTAAGTCTGTTTTCGTCCCGTATTCTATCTGCATGCTTCCGCTGCAATTACCGGTTATTTTGTCGCCGGCAATCGGGTCCATAATCAGTTCGATTTTGGCATCGGGGGTGATATCGAGCAGGAAGTTCATGCGCATTTCGGCCCCTTCCTCTTCTTCATTGTTTACAATCTTCAGGGAATCCCGCGATAATGTACCGTTGGCCAGATCTTTCAATTGTTTTTTATCCACAAAAGTGATAAAGTCATAGTCGGCAGCAGTAGTATTATTGATGAAGTCGAGGGTAATGGACGTCTTGGGATCGCTCCGCATATTGATATCGAAGTTGATCAGCTTGTCATTTCCTTTGATGGAGGCCGAACCGCTACCGAAAACGGTACCGTAGATCAGTGGATTCAGTTTGCGGGTAGCGTTGAATACCAGCATATTCTTTGTCTTGACATTCACGTCGAAGCTGACATCTTTGAAGTGGTTATGGTAGACGCTCATGTTGACGGTACCCGGATTGCCGAACTCGTCGTGAACTGTCAGGTCGCGCATATTTATGGAACCGGCATCCATGTAGATGGAGTCGGAGAATGTATAATACGTATTGGTATATTCGATACCCAGGCCGCCGTCCAGCACGTATGCGTCGCCCTCTACGGTCAGCGCTTTGAACGGGCCGTGCAGGTGGACGTTTCCGAATCCCCGTCCTTTCATGTTTTTGGCCACCTTTTCCACAAAAGGATGGAGGAATCCCAGGTTGATATCGTTGGCATCGAAGAACAGGGAGAGTCCGGCATTTTGTCCGACCGGGAAGATATAGCCGCTTACGTCGGTCCATGTCGTATCGTTTTTATAGATGCTGCCCAGCATCAGGATACCTTTTTGGGCATCGTCCCACTCGCTGAACAGATTTAGCCGGCCAAGGGGAGTCTGGTTGAATGAAAAGTCATTTATTTCAAGGTCGGTGTTCAGCATGCGGCTTCCGTAAAGGTCGCAGATGTTGAATGTACCCGTTGCTTTCCCGGCAAACTGTAATACCGGAATGTTCAGTATATCGAATATATAACTGAGTTCAACCTGTTTCAGATCCATTAAAAGGGTATCTGCCGGATTTTTGGAGATGCTTCCGTCCAGCAACAACGATTGTTTTTCGTTGCCTACCCTGAATTTATGGATATCTATTTTACCGTCGGCTATTCTGATATCCGACGGGTGGATGATCCATAGAGAATCGTTCAGCACCAGCTGGCTCTCTTTCACGGCAATATCGGTTCGTAGCACGGCAGGCTTTTTCTCCTGTTCCTCTTCCGTAAAGAGGGCGGAAGCCGAAAGTTCGGCACGAAATTCTTTTTCCTTGTTGTTTGCCCATCCGATCAGCGTATTGATCCGGTTATCCTTGGCATCCACTTTCAGATCGAGGTAGTTGCGAAGTCCTTTCTGGTTGTAGTTGATCGCTTTTAATAGCAGGTTGATGTTTTCCTGCGGGTTGTCGCATGTCAGATAACCGGATTCGAACATGGATTTGCCCAGTCTGAACTTGGGGAGGAAGGCTTCGATGCGGAATTTGTTATACAGGTTGTTGTAATGTCCCGTGATACGTGCCTGGTTTACTATTGTTACCGGCAATTTGAGTGTTTCGGATATCTTCTCCGTGTTTTCCACAGTCAGCAACAGCGAGAAATTGTTTTCTTCTACTTTCTGCTTTTTCTGCGTGGCATTGATAAGCGCCGGAATATATCCTTTGAAGGTATTCATGAAACTCGGGATGATCGTTTTGAACGAGTAAGCACCCGTCACTTCCCCGTTCAGAATGTCGGACGAGATCGTCAGATGGCGATCCAGCGAATGACCGGAGGCCGTTACCTGAAACTTTTTCAGGAAAAAGCTGCTGGGTGCTGTGATGAAGGACAAACTGTCTATCGTGATGTTCCCCTCCAGGTTATCTATATTGTTGCCGGTGAAGTCGGCGTTCAGGGATAACGAGATATCCGGCGATTCGTATTTATCGATCAGGTGGAGGCTGTCCGGGCGGAAATGCTCCAGATTGGCGGTGAAGTTGAACATGGAGTTCTTTCCTTCGTGGCGGAACATACCCTCTGCATACAACTTACCGTTCGGATCGTTTACCTGTACCATCCCGTCAAAGCTGTTTTTCTTGAAATTTCCGGATAACTGAATATCTTCGTATTTGTATTTCCTGTATTCGAATTCGTCGATATTTGCTTTGATATTACCAAAGAAACTGCTGTTTTTATGCCGTTTGGCATCGACCGATATGTTCAGCTTGGCGTTACCGTAAGGGTTGCCTTCGTCGAAAAGTTCGTTCAGAAGCAGGCCGGAGGTGGAAACATGTCCTTTCAGGTAGGCTGCGATATTATTTTCTTTATCACTACCGAATATCATATCGGTTTGTACGGAGCCGATAGCCGAAGAGAACTTGCCGAAAGCCACCAGGTTATCGAAGAAGCCGGATATCTCTCCGGTAAAGTTGATCGTACCCAACCGGATAACCGGATCGGGCAGGACGACCGGTTTTTTATTGAAATTGTTTATCAGTCCGCTCAGTCCGTCGGTGGTAATATACATTTTGTTCACCTGTCCGAAGATATAGGCGTCTTCCGGGTGGTTGATTCCTTTTAGGTCCATTTTTCCGATAAACAGCATCTTGTCGCTGTATCGTAATGTCAACTGTTTCAGGTTGATATTGTTGATGGCTCCGGAGGCTTCGGCCGAAAGTTCGATGGTTTCGGTGAAATTACTAAAGGCCGGAACGAAGGACGAAAGGTCTTTCAGGCAGATTTGCGACGGAGATATGTTCAGTGCCAGCGGCGCATGGTTCAGCAGCTCGGAAGCATTGCTGATTTCGCGCATGTCTATCCTGGCCTTGCTGATTTTCAAATCGGTTTCCGGCAACTTGATTTCGAAGTTATTGATAAATGTGCTGTCGCGGTTGCCGATGATATTCATCGAGAGTTTATTCAACGTAAAGCCGGAAGCCTCGTCGAAACTCATCTTTTTGATGTTCGCGTTGAGACTGTCCTTATTGAACGCTTTCATGGAAATCTTGGCACTCAGGTTCTTGATGTCCACATGTTTGGCGTTGAACTTACCGGGCGTTTGCGCCTCGCTCTCCACATCAAACCGAAAATTACCGCGGCGTATCAGGATGGAGTTGAAGCGCAGGTCGATATTCGGATTCTTCTTCATCGTATCTTTGCTGGCGAAAGCGTCGATAACGAACTGGAGGTTCAGCGGACTGTCGGGAGTCTTTTTATTGAGATTGACCGAAAAGCCGAATAACCGGACCGTAGAGAATACGAATTTGCCTTTGAGCAATGGGAGGACTTCGAAACCGGCAGCCACATGATTTGCCTCGAATAAGGTCTTACCTGTCTCGTCTTCCAGGTATAAGTTGTCGAGTACCACGCGGTTGAACCACTCGATATTTACATTTCCTATCTTTACGGGCACACCGAGATGGCTGGATAATTCTGTCGATGCAATGCCGGAAACCTGAGATTGGATATAAGGTATCTTCAATAAAATGAAAGGCATTGCATAGAATATCCAGAACAAAACAAGTAGGGTAATGATTATGTATTTTAGTCCTCTGATATCTTTACTATATTTTAAACGCAAATCTACAACAATATCGCGATAGATTTCATTAAATTTGCACAAAAAAACGAGAGAAGAGTATGAGTGTAACAATATTGGGGATAGAATCATCCTGTGATGATACTTCCTCTTCTGTAATACGCGACGGCGTGATGCTGTCGAACGTGATAGCCAGCCAGGCCGTTCACGAGGCTTATGGCGGTGTCGTTCCCGAACTGGCTTCGCGGGCACATCAGCAGAATATTATCCCGGTGGTTGCCGAAGCCATCAAACGGGCCGGTATCGATAAATCGGAACTGAGCGCCGTCGCTTTCACACGAGGACCGGGACTGATGGGTTCCTTGCTCGTCGGGACCTCTTTTGCCAAAGGATTTGCCGCCTCTCTGGATATTCCGATGATCGAGATCAACCATTTGCAGGCCCATGTGCTTGCCCATTTCATCAAGGAAACGCCGGAAGACGATCATGCGCCTTCTTTCCCTTTCCTTTGCTTGCTGGTGTCGGGTGGCAATTCGCAAATCATCAAGGTGAACGCATATAACGATATGGAGGTGATAGGCCAGACAATAGACGACGCGGCCGGCGAAGCCTTCGACAAATGTGCCAAGGTGATGGGATTGGGTTATCCCGGCGGTCCGGTGGTGAACCGTCTGGCCAACGAAGGAAATCCGAAAGCCTTCGCTTTCAGTAAACCGCATATTCCGGGGTACGATTACAGTTTCAGCGGGTTGAAAACCTCTTTCCTTTATACGTTGAGGGATCGGTTGCAGGAAGATCCCGATTTTATCGAAAAGAACAAACAAGACCTCTGTGCTTCCTTACAGTCTACAGTGGTTGATATCCTGATGAATAAGTTGCGTAAAGCAGCGAAAGGCCTGAATATAAAAGAGGTAGCAGTGGCCGGAGGTGTATCGGCAAACTCCGGTTTGCGTGATGCTTTCCTGGATCATGCCAAGCGGTATGGTTGGAAGGTACATATCCCGAAGTTTGCGTTTACAACAGACAACGCAGCGATGGTCGCCATTACAGGTTATTATAAATACCTCGATAAGGATTTCTGCCCGATGGATGCAGTTCCTTTCTCTAGGGTTGTTATTTAAAGAAGAATACAAAGGTTGGAAGAAATATACTATCATACTATCATATTTCGATATAAGTAGTTGTATACATGTTTGTTATAGTATGATAGTAGCTGTTTTCAACGATCATTTATCTATCATACTACTATCATTTCCTACTTAAAAAATGGGACAGACAGTATGCTGTTTTCACTAAGTATATGGCTAAAAGACAAGCAGATAGTGACAAAAGTTGCTCGACACCCGGGTCTTGAAACCTTTGACACCCGGGTGTAGGCATCGTCGAGATGGGGGTGTAAAAAGGGGTGAAACGGGCATCCCGGCAACAAAAAGTCTGTGTTCGAGTGAAATTAAGTCATAGTTTTGGGATAAAAAGGAAGTAATCTGACGAATTATAAGATGCCGTAGGCGGTTGTAACAAACGTCTTTATCAGTCTTAAAAAGACTGTCCGTTGGTTAAAATAGAGTTAAAATGATGGTTGCATGATAGGTAAATGATAGTATAAAAGACGTACTGTCATAGTTTAAATGATTGCTATATAGTTATTTACATGTCGTAATGACAGTATGATAGTATATTCCGTGAAAACCTCTTATATTGAGGGGGCTATTCACAATTAGTCCTTTCAGGACAAGCTAAGACAATTAATTAGTTTAAATCTGATAATTATTAAAACATTTAAACCTGATAATAAAACGATATGAATAATAATAATTCGCTCAGCGAACAACTTGGCGGACTTCTCCGTTCGAAAGGATTGTTAATGGGTACGGCGGAAAGCTGTACGGGCGGACGTATTGCCAATATGGTTACCCTGGTGGCTGGTAGTTCCGATTATTTTGTCGGGGGCGTTGTTTCTTATAGCAACGAGGTGAAACATAATGTGCTCGGAGTTTCGGAAGACAGTTTGCGTCTTCATGGTGCCGTGAGCCGTGAAGTGGTGGAACAGATGGCGCAGGGAGCTATCCGTACGTTGGGATGCGATTGCTCGGTGGCGACGTCGGGAGTTGCCGGACCGGGCGGGGGAAGTCCCGAAAAACCGGTAGGAACGGTCTGGATCGCTGCCGCTTTGAAGGAACAGGTCGTTTCACATTGTTATCATTTCGGTACGGTGCGGGCCGAAAACATACAGTCGGCAGCCGATACCGCTTTGACAATGTTACTGGAACTTTTACAGAAGTCCGATGGATAAATTCATAGAACAACAGCGATTGATCTATCCGATGTCGGACGAAGCCATCCGGCTTCTGATCGATGAGATGGACGAGGTTTCTTTCCCGAAGGGCGATCTTCTTATCAGGGAGGGCGACCGTGACCCGTTCGTGTGGTTCGTCAGGAAGGGATTGATCCGTTCTTATGTCGAAAGGGAAACGAAAGACATCACGTTATGGTTCGCTTCGGATGGCGAAATGATAAATTTCGTCTACCGGGATATTGCCGCTTATAATATCGAGATGGTGGAGGATTCGGACTTGCTCCGTATCCCTGCCCGCAGACTGGAAGAGCTTTTCGAGCAGTCGCACGACATAGCTGTCTGGGGACTCAAACTGCTTGATTATTACCTCCGGGAATATGAAAATTATTTTATTAATGATAGTTGGAGTGATGCCCGCGAGCAATACGAAGCCTTGTTGCGCAGCAATCCCGAACTTTTCCAGCGAGTGCCTCTCAAGCATATCGCTTCTTATCTCCAGATCACTCCTCAATCGTTGAGCCGTATTCGTTCTTCTTCTAAATAAAAAGAGCAGACCGAAATTATCCTATGGTAATTTTTCTCTGAAAAGACCTCCCTACCTTTGCAGCCGGAAACCAAAAGTGAGTTGATTTATGAATAAAGACAAAGCTCTCTTCCGCCTGGAAAGGGAGAAATTATTGTTGACAGGTGAGATTCCCCGCTTATTTATGAAGTATGCACTTCCCGGTGTTGCGGGATTGTTGTTCCTGGGTATACAATCCGTGATCGACGGGATTGTGTTGGGACGTTTTGTAGGAGCCAATGCGCTTGCCAGTGTGAATCTGGTTTTGCCGTGTTACAGTCTGATTTCGGCATTTGCAATCGTGATGGGTATCGGGGGGCAAACCCTCGTCAGTATCAGCCTCGGAAGAGGGGATAAGCAGGAGGCTAATAACGCTTTGCGCTCGGTATTCGTGTTTTTGCTGGGGATGTCCGTGGTGGTGAGCCTGGTTATTTTTCTGTCAGCAGGAAAGATTGCTTCTTTTTTGGGGGCGAACGAAGTGTTGTTACCCGATGCGGTACATTATATACGGGCACTCGTTCCTTTCTTCCCGCTGCTGTGTGCGATATTTTTCGGCGACTACATAATCAAGGCGATGGGGCATCCGTTGTATGCGACTTCTGTTATGGGGATGACTGTGGTTCTGAATATTGTTCTGGACCTCGTGTTTGTTGCCGTTCTGGGGTGGGGCGTTATGGGAGCCGGACTGGCTACCGGTATTGCTTTTACGATGGGAGCCTGTTTCAATGTGCCCCGTCTGTTTTCACGTCATGAAGTGGTTGCCGTGCAGCGTGGACGCTATGACCGGCGGCTGGTGTGGAATGCTTTCTATAACGGTTCGTCCGAAGGTATGTCGGAGTTGTCGGTGGCGATTACGGTATTTCTTTTCAATATTACCATGATGAGGTATCTGGGAGAGAGTGGGGTGGCTGCATTTACGGCAATCAATTATATATTGTTTATCGGAACGACCGTATTCCTTGGCATATCGGATGGGATCATTCCTATTATCGGGTATAATTACGGGGCCAGACAACAGGAACGTATCAAATCTATCCTGAAATTGGCGGCGCGGACGAATTCGCTGATCGGGATCGGTTTGTTTTTGCTGTTGTTGCTGTTTGGCGAGCAGGTGATCGGACTCTTTTTTAAGGATCATGGGAGCGAGGCTTTTGAGATTGCTTCGAGGGGTGTTTCGATTTACTGTTTCGCCTTCTTGTTGTGCGGGTTGAATATATTGGCTTCCAGTTATTTTACGGCGATAGGGAATGCTAAGATATCTATTATTATCTCAGCTTTGAGAGGACTCGTATTTGTGGGAATCGGCATACTTGTCCTCCCTGCCGTGTTCGGTATCGATGCCATCTGGTATGATGTACCGATCGCTGAGATATGTACCTTGTCCGTTTCTTTCTGGCTGGTACGTAGGTCGTTATTTAATAATCGGAGCAATTAACCGGTATCCTTTTTCATTCGGATGCAATCCGTCGGAGAAGAGGGATTCGTCTATCTTTCCGTTGGGAAGGAGCAAGGCTGGCCCTGCATCGCCGAACAGGCAGTTTTCCTCCTCGGCCATCGTCCGGATATTCCGGTTGATGTTTTTCACCCAGTCCTCATGTTCGCGACGGGGAAGGATACCCATTACCTGGATCGTTGCTTTCGGCTGGCGGTTACGAACGGCTATGATAAGGAATCGTAGACCTTCTACAATGTCTTCGTCCGTACTGGAACCCATGTTGTTTGTTCCGATCATCAGGACGACCTTCTTTGCTTCGTAACCGTCCAGTTCATCGTGGTAGATACGCCAGAGTGCGTTTTCGATGCGGTCGTAACCATATCCCAGGTTCTGGAAACCGGCGGCTGCCATGTATTTCTTCCAGCTTTCCGGACCTCTGTTTAATGGGCCGGCAGGTTCGCCTCCCCAGAAATGCGTAATCGAATTGCCTATGATAACGGCTTTGGGAGGGTGCTGTTTGATATGGCTTATTATTTCGCGATGGCGTTTTTGCCATTCGTAATTGTTCGGTTCGCGGCGTTGGGTTACCGGCTGGCAGGTTGGGCGGTTACCTTCCGGGATACGGAGTATTTCACGTACTTTCTTTTCTACGGCTGTTGCCTGAGCCTGTGCACCCAGGTCGGAGGGGTGTACGTAATCAACCCAGGCATCCGGCGAGTAATCGAGCTCGTCGTGTGTCAGGTAGTAGAGGTCTTTCACTCCTTCCGATTGTAGTATTTCGAAGCCTTTTTGTGAACCTCTGTTGAGGCGGGTATATAGTTCATATTGTCCCTTGTCGGTCGGTGCATTGCTGTATCCGGCGTGTTCGACAAGCAGGATGGGAGCGTTGCGGGTCGCCCTGATTTGTTTTACGGCGGCAACGACCAGGTTTGTAACTTCCTGTTCGGTATTTGGTGTCAGGTTAGGCAGGCAATCCAGGATATATATACGTGCATCCTGCTCTATGATGTAGTTCAGCACTTCCTTTTCCAGTTTCCCGTTTCCGGAAAATCCCAGGTTGATAAGCGGATAGCCCAGCGAACGTTGCAGGATATTGGCCCAGGCCATAGCCGGACGGGAGGAACAGGCTCCTTGTGCGATGGAGGTTCCATAGAGTACGACCGGCTTTTCCGGCGATTGCGGGATAAAGGTCAGTTCGCTGTCTTCGGGAGTGCCGATCTCCATCCATTCTACCGTATTATATAAAGGTAAGTAAAGACGGTATTCAAATCCACGGTTATGATAGCTGTCCTGACCTAAATTTCTGTAACTGTATGTAATGGTATCTCCGAAAGAATAGTTTCCGAAGCAAAAGCCCCATTTCCCGTCGCTGTCGATACTGTACAGGTCGACGCCGGATACACCGGTACTTTGCATGTGCGGCATATTCAATCCGCCACTCACTTTGTAGCGGACGGTGATCTGTGGGGCATTACTATAAAAGTGGATCGCTAACCCGGCCGAGTTGCGGGAGAGGTTCCATACGGCGGGTCTTATTTCCTTCTCTGCCCGGTCAGGCAGGCGGACATATTTGTAACCTATTTCATCAGGCCAGCCCTGGTTTTGTACTACAGGAAAACCTGCATCCATCGGATTCTGCCATTTCCATTGTGCCCCGGCAGAAAGGCATGCCATACAGAAAAATAGTAGGCAAAAGAGTCTTTTCATGGTCGTTATTATGTGTTTATGTTACTTTTTGATACGATATTGACAAAGATAAAACAATTTCAGGAATTCTATTTTTATTTATTCATGTATATTTGCCACTGTTAAACAAAAAGTAAAAATACCATGAAAGTACAAGCACTGCTCGTATTCCTTCTGGCCGGAAGCATGTCGTTGATGGCTCAGAAGAGTTATCAGTTACAATCGCCGGACAGAAAACTGCAAACGGTAGTTACCGTAGGTGATAATGTAGAATTTTCCCTGACTCATGACGGAACAGAGGTCCTGGCCCCATCCGCAATCTCCATGACTTTACAGAATGGAGAAGTTTTGGGAGCAAAACCGAAAGTATCGAAAGTAACCAAAGGGTCGGTAGACAAAGTGATTCCTTCTCCTTTCTATAAGAAGGCGGAAGTAAGCGATATCTATAATGAAATGACGATTTCTTTCCGTGGAGATTACAGTATCGCCTTCCGCTTATATAACGATGGACTGGCTTATCGTTTCATTACCCGTAAGAAAGGGGAGATTGTCGTTGCAGACGAAGCGGCAACCTACAACTTCTCGACAGACCATAAGACATTTTCTGCTTATGTAAACAGTACGAAGCCGACATTCGAAGAACAGTTCTCCAACTCGTTTGAGCAACCTTATGTGAATGAAGCTATCACCAAACTGAACGACAAACGTTTGATGATCCTCCCTTATCTGGTGGATCTGGGCAATGGAAAGAAACTATGTATCACCGAAGCCGATTTGGAAGACTATCCGGGTATGTTCCTGAACAATGCAACAGATAAACCCTCTCTGAAATCTGTGCATGCCCCTTATCCGAAGGTAAAACAGCAGGGGGGACATAACCGCCTTCAGATGCTGGTCAAGGAACGTGAAGATTTTATAGCTAAAACGAAAGGAAACCGTTCGTTCCCGTGGCGTGTGTTTGTCGTTTCTGAAAATGACAAGCAGCTGGTCGATTGCGATATGGTGTATCGCCTGGCTTCTCCTTCCCGTGTAAGTGATGTTTCCTGGATCAAACCGGGTAAGGTTGCCTGGGACTGGTGGAACGATTGGAACATTTACGGAGTGGACTTCCGTGCCGGTATCAATAACGATACTTATAAATATTATATCGACTTCGCTTCCGAACATGGCATCGAATATGTAATTCTGGATGAGGGTTGGGCTGTTAACCTGGAAGCAGATTTGTTGAAAGTCATCCCGGAAATCGATCTTCCAACCATCGTATCGTACGCCAAATCGAAGAATGTGGATATTATTTTGTGGGCAGGTTTTTATGCTTTCGACCGTGATATGGAGAATGTTGTGAAGCATTATGCGGATATGGGTGTCAAAGGTTTCAAGGTTGACTTTATGGACCGTGACGATCAGGAACTTATTAATTTCTTGTACCGCTCGGCAGAAACTTGTGCCAGATATAAGATGTTGGTCGATTTTCACGGCATATGTAAACCGACCGGTTTGCAGCGTACTTATCCGAACGTGATCAATTATGAAGGGGTGAATGGTTTGGAACAGTTGAAATGGTCGCCTGCCTCTTACGATATGGTTACTTACGACGTAACATTCCCGTTCATTCGTATGGTTGCCGGTCCGGTAGATTATACACAGGGTGCCATGCGGAATGCAACCCGTGCCAACTATCGTCCGGTCAACTCCGAACCGATGAGCCAGGGTACCCGTTGCCGCCAGCTGGCTACTTATGTGATTTTCGAATCGCCTCTGAATATGCTTTGCGATAATCCGACCAATTATATGCGTGAAAAAGAATGTACCGAATTTATCGCAAACATCCCGACCGTTTGGAACGAAACACAGGTGCTCGATGCAAAAGTATCCGAATATATTGCTATGGCCCGCCAGCACGATGATATCTGGTATCTGGGTGCCCTGACCAATTGGGAGCCGCGCGAGATGGAACTGGATCTTTCTTTCCTGGGTGACGGCGATTACAAACTGGAACTTTTCAAAGACGGTATCAATGCCGACCGTGCCGCCTGCGATTATAAAAAAGAAATCATCCCGGTTCCCGCCGACCGTAAGCTGAAGATCAAAATGGCTCCGGGCGGCGGATATGCTGCAAAGATCTATAAATAACCGACTTCCAGGTGCATGGAATAAGCGTTCGAACCGTCCGCATAATAATTGTTTATTGTGCGGACCGGTTCGAATTTGTTTTTTTGGTAAAGACGGAGCGCTGCCGGGTTTGATACGTTTACTTCGAGCGTAATCTTTGGATGATTATGCTGTCTGGCAAATTCGATCGTTTTGTCTATCAGGTGTTGCCCTAACTTCTGCTTTCTGAAACCGGGATGTACGGCTAAAGAATAGATGCGCAGATTAGGGGTATGATCGTTTTGCAAGAGAGAAACGTAAGCGACTATTCTCTCTTGGTATTCAACGACATAAAACATTCCTTTGGCTTTTGTGATCAGATAGACGAATTGTTTTTTGGAAAAGCTGTCCGGACCGAAACAGGATGTCTCTATTCTCATAATCCCGTCCAGGTCTGCCCGGGTTGCCTGCCTGGTTATAATCTCCTGTTCCATCTTTTAGAAGTGTTTCATATCCAACATACGCCCGAAATGATTCAGTATCCTGTAATACAGGTCATCGCCCAGTACAGCGTCTTCGATACCGTGGTCGATACTCGGATTGTCGTT
The DNA here is from genome assembly GCF_003635445.1 of Parabacteroides sp. AF17-3. Taxonomy (NCBI): domain Bacteria; kingdom Pseudomonadati; phylum Bacteroidota; class Bacteroidia; order Bacteroidales; family Tannerellaceae; genus Parabacteroides; species Parabacteroides sp. AF17-3. Next base: position 88,225 of record NZ_QTMM01000008.1, read on the forward strand.
GATCTCGATAACCATGGCGCGGTCGTTGACCATTTTCATATCGACTCCGTATAATCCTTTTCCGATAAATGAAGTCGCTTTGACTGCCGTGTCGAGCACTTTGCGGGGAACCTGATAAATAGGAATGGTATCGACCAGTCCGCACCGGCTTCTTCCCGAATCATAATGACAGTAGATTTGCCAGTGTCCTTTGGCCATATAATACTTGCAGGCAAACAACGGCTCACCGTTCAGGATACCGATCCGCCAGTCGAACTCAGTCGGAGTAAATTCCTGGGCGAGGAGGATGGATGATTTTTCAAACAGCAGGTCGAGTGCTGCTTCCAGCTCCGTTTCGTTGGTCACCTTCTTCATCCCGAAAGAGAAAGAACCATCCGGAATCTTCAGGATGAACGGTGATCCCAACTGGCTGCTGATCTGTTCGAATGTGTTTTCGTTTGACTTGAATATCAGCATCGAGAGGGGAGCCGGTATCTTTTCCTTTTCAAATAATTCATTCAGGAATACTTTATTTGTGCACCGGATGATGGATAACGGATCGTCTATCACGACCATTCCGTTCTGCCTTGCCAATTGCGAAAGCCGGAAGGTGTAATGGTTCAGTGAAGTCGTCGTACGTATAAATAAAGCATCGAACTCCATCAGACGGGTGGCATCTTCTTCCGTGATCAGTTCGGCATGTATATCCATCTTTTTGGCTACTTCCAACAGTTTGTTTATGGCCTGTTTGTTGCTGGGGGGGAACTTTTCCTCCGGATCGTATAATACAGCCAGGCTATAGCGGGCGGATTTAACGGTTTGGGGTGCACGCCATACCTTTTTGTTGAAACGGTCGAGCGCTTCAGCGAAGAAACTTTGTTCTTCATCGTTCAGTTGTTCCAATGACAAGAGTTGAATGGATTCAATCTGGTTCTTAGCCCGGGTATTAAAACTGATCCTAAGGAGGGGAGCAGGATAGTTTTCGAAGATGAATCGGGCAATTTTCTCCAGCCCTTTTTCCTGGCAAGTCCCGAAATAGAGGTTCAGATACCAGATATCATCGGTAATATTGTTTTTCTGTATCCATTGATAACAGAGCTTCTGTAAGTTCCGGTCCATGCGGACACCCGCCCCGGCTTCCAGCTTATTGATGATATCTACTCCGGGAATCACCTTGTGTCCTCGGGGTTGAGCCAGTAATGAACAGTAATATCCTTCGGAATTATAACTGTAGTCATTACTGAGGTTGATGACAAACTTACTCCCCTTTTCTTTTTGGAGAGATTTGTTTTTTAAATAATCGGAAACAGTTAAGATACTGCTTGTCTTATAATACGGTTTCCAATCATTCAGACTGTCTAAAAGAATCAGCACATTATTCATATTGAATATTAAAATGAGTGCGCAAAAATAGACAAATAAATCAATCTGTAATGCGAATAATCATTAATTATTAAAAGTACTCTTTGCTGATTGAGTCTCAGGGTGTTGTTTCCTGTCACATATTATCTCCAATCTCGTTGTTTGTGTTGTTAAACATCTTGATTTTTACGGTTTGGGTGTAGAAATGTTTACTTTTGTTGAAACATAAATATTATAATATCACTTTACAGTCAAAATGTCATTTTGTTATTTTACCTTCTGTATCTTTGCTTTGTAAGTATCCGGTTCCGGTTTGCCTGTAAAATATGGAACTGTACGGAAGTTAAGGATTATCTTTTTGGATGGTAGTTTTCTAATAATATGGAAAAATGATTTTCGGACTGCATTTATCTGTACGGATAGGTGTAGTCCGGTTTGTTTTTATATTGTTTTGTATAACATTTAGTAAAGTGAAAGTTAGACTGTCTGGTAGATACTTTTAGAAGAAAAATAGCTGCTATTTAAAAAAATATTCACTTTGTATACCTCAGATCAGGTCATGTCCTTTCTTTTCTGATTCCCTTTTTATCTATCTGTGCAGATCGTTTCCACTGACTGCCCGGATTGTTTTGACTATCCGCACTGTTTGTTGCAATGATCCGTACGGATGGTAGTGATTACCTGCCGGATAACGGCAGCGATCTGCGCAGGTAGTGAATGCTATCCGGAAGGAAAGGAATACATACTTTTCTGTTTATACGGATTTCTTTGATTCGCTTGTTAGTAGAAAGCCTGTTTATGTGTTATTTTGTTTACTAAATTCCTTTAATATTTATCAATTAGTAAATAATTAAGTATATGAGAACAGACAAAAGCCGGGCTACAGGCAGGCGGCAGAAAGTGGAAATGTTGCAGTTTATGCAGCAGAAAATAGACCGCTTGGAAGATAGTGGTAAAAAGAGTACGGCACATAATTACAGGAGTACGCTCAATTCGTTCCGGCGTTTTTTAGGATCGAAGAGAGTGTATGCGGAAAAGATGGACGGGGAGTTGATGGTGGCGTATGAACATTGGTTGATGGAAGATAAGCCGGAAGGAAAAGGTTGTGACGCGATTACCCGAAAAGCTGGAATTTGCCCTTTCGATATTTCTTTTTTCTTATTATACGCGGGGAATGTCGTTTGTGGATTTGGCACATTTAAAGAAAAAGGATATCCAAGGGGGAGTCTTGACTTATGTGAGGCGCAAAACTGGAAAGGTGTTACATATTGAATTACTCCCGGAAATGATCATGATTATCCGGCGGTATGCATCTGAAGTAAAAGACAGCCCTTATCTGTTCCCACTCCTGACAAAAGATAGAGCAGGCTATGAAAGTGCGCTTAGGTTACAAAATAAACGATTGAAACGGGTTGCAAAGATTCTCGGCTTGAATGTAAAATTGACGACTCATGTGGCAAGGCATTCCTGGGCGACAATAGCTCGTGATAAAGGAGTGGATTATTCGTATAAATTTAAAATCAACAATCATGAGTAACAAAAAGCATAAAGCCATGTTGAGTGAACATTTCAGTCTGGAAGAGTTGACTTATAGCCGTATAGCGGTAGAGAACGGATTGGATAATGAACCGCCTCCTGCTGTCCGTCAGTCACTTTGTTATCTGGCCGTTCATCTGTTGGAACCATTGAGAGGGCTCTATAATAGTCCGATTGCCGTACTGAGTGGTTATCGTAGTGACTCTGTTAACCGTCTAGCTGGTGGTGTCGTTAACAGCCAGCACCGGAAAGGGGAGGCTGCCGATTGCTATATCCCGGAAGGACCGTGCCGTTTACTGGATATCCTGAAGAAATCAGGATTGCTTTTCGACCAGGCCATTCTGTACAAGAAACGGAATTTTCTTCATCTCTCCCTGAAAGAGAAAGGTACCAATAGAATACAGATATTATTTTATATTTTATGTCTGGTATTTCTGTTGCCGTCTTGCCAGATACGACGGGGCAGCACGAGAGAAGAACATGCTTTCTATATTGACTCATTAGTTGCCTCCGGCAAAGACTCTTCCCTTTTTAACCGTAAAACATTCACTATAGATTCTATTAACTGGAATATAACCCGGGTGGTCTTTTCGCCACCCGATAGTACCGGCCGACAATATCCGGCAGAGATAGCTTTATTGCAAGGGAAAAAACATCACAGCATAACCGACATAAGTAGTAAGACCGCTAATTCGTCAGTAGAATTGACCCGCCATCAAACCGCTGTTTCTTCTTTTTTTTCCGAAAATCAGTACAAACACTCATCGTCTGTGAGTATTTGGATAGTAGTTTTTGTCCTGTTAGCCGGGGTATGCCTGGGGTTCGGAAACTCATCGCAAACATGAGATTATTAGTCACTTCATTAGGGGTGGAGTGGCTTTGATATTAATTCAATGAGTATATTATATCTTTTTATTTACACTGCATCATTCTTACATATCCCTTACACAACGGACGTAAACAGAAGACGTATTCCAATCCATGGCACTACCGCTGATTGCATTGTCCCATCTATTGGTTACATTGAAATATACAGCACGATTATCATTCGGATATTTTCGGTTTACCCAATAATAACGTCCGTTAGTTTGCTCTCCTCCGAGATGGTCGAAACCGAGATCAGTAAAATCATTAAAAGTCATCCCTCCTTTTTGTAATTCCGGAATCTGCGCAGGACTACCCGATTTAGAACCGACACCACCGCCCAGCAAAAGAATCTGCCTCATCTCCAATTCCGACGGAAGACGCCATCCTGATTCACTGCCCTCTTCACTGTAAGCAGCACAACCAGTAAGAGGTGTTGCAAGATCAACCGCATTCGAATTACTCCATCCTGAAGCTTCCACCCAAGTGCCGTTTGACAAAGAATTAACTATAACAGCATCCTTTTTCGCTACACGGAATCGGGGGGAAAGGTAACTCCAGTTTGGGTCTGCCGGACCTTCTCCCGACACGTCAGATACCTGATCTTTTTCAGTGAAACGCAAAGGCAATCCCAATCTGTAATAACTATACGTTCCTGTGGTCATGGGATTAACATCAACATATCCTTTTTCTACACCATTCACTTTTTCGTATGATACGATTACCGGATTACCGCTTATATTCGTGAGGTATGGATACGTCTTTTCCACATTTTTATTATCCCGCACACAGCGCACAATACCGGTTGAGCTATAATTGGCACTTACATCCACGGTAGTTCCGGCAAAGTATGCCGAATTCCGTACTGACGAGGGAGTAGTCTTCGGCACCGTGCTCGTCCAGTAATGTCCACGACTATTAAGTGCAATGCCTTTCACTCCTAACATAACGGTAGTAGCCCCCATCAATCCGTGGTAGCGTGCAGGCAGATACCATTCCAAACGGGGATCATCCGCACTGTTTATATCCCACCATTCTTCATTCATCATCATACAAAAACCTGCCGGTGAAAAGACCGGTGGAGCCGTCATTCCCTGAGCGGCATAATTAATCTGTTCAGCCACATATCCTTCCAATGCTTTGAAAATCTTTAACGTGTTCTCTTTTCCGTCACTCGTACTCGTAGCCTCGTACTTGGATTCATCTTTGTCGTAGTCAGTACCTTCATCAACAAGATTTATCCCCATCGGCAAACTACCCTCAAAGGCAAACATTGTTTCATACAAAGGATCGGTAGTATAATCATAAACATACCTTCCGGACGCTAATGCTTTAGTTTTTATAAGATTCTCTGCAGAGGCCATTTGATTTATGTATACCGTTTTATCAGCATATCCGGGTTGAATTTCACCATTGGGATTTCCATCAAATGTTCTCACTACGATTCTCTTGCGTTTATTAGCAACACCGTCAAATCTTGTTACTTTAAAGAGAATTGTACCATGTCCGCTGACATAACCATCCCCTACAGTGTTTTGAACTTTGTCTCCATCAAGATCTATCACCCCCTCAAATACAGGTCCCGCATCCGTTATTTCCTGAAGTCTCCAATAGGATCCTTCTTTAGCCCGAACCATCACACCATACGTACCGGCTTCAGAAGGAAAAAAGTTATTGTCGAGAATCGTAATCTTATCGGTAGCATACTGGGTAACCCGCCAAGCTCGGCTCATATCCGGTTCATTATCATTAAAATACCGTAATTCTACAGTACGCGTCACAGGCATAACGTTTACTCCGACATTTATTCTGATACGTGCTCCCGAAGGCAATCCATTCTTCTTCATACCTACATTTATCCAGTTTGCTTCATCATCTTCTACCCACTTGGAACGAATCTCTCCAATTCCCATATTTGCATTTGTTCCGGGATTCGATGCACCATCTTTAAGAGGAAGATACGAAAGCGATAGCCCCTGCCAGTTGGTGATAGCATTGCCATAAATATCGACCAGTTCAAATCCCCAGGTATCTTCGCCTGCATCCATATACAGATAAGAATTAGTGTTTGCGACAGGAACAGGTCTTACCTGATTACCCCAATTCGTATCATTCGGATCCAGATAAGAGGTTTCGGGCGAACGGTTGGAAGCATACCGACCATTCAGATAACGCAATTCACGCACATGCAGATTTTCTTTATCTACACGGATATCGGAAGTTACGATACCGGCTCCGTCAATTTTCACGGTAACGGTATAATGAGTGTTGCGTTTGATATTGAAATTGTCTATATTGTTTTCACCCAAATATATTTTCCAGGTCACCTTTCCCACATTACGTCCATCATTCATTACTCCCTCGACCAGCAGATATGTAGCCAGATTGTCGATTTCATTATCGGCTGCCGCATTGTTTTTAAACTGTTCCTTTCCCCTTTCAGATGTATTATTCGGATATAGAGCCTCATCATCACCATGCATTCTGTTCTCCAGTATATAATATGACTCGGAAGTGCTGTAATTTTTAACCAGATCTCCTCCATTATCTGTCAAACCGGCTTTAATAGATGACAGATTCTCCGGAACAGTAATTTTGTCTCCATCAGTAGCAAAAGCGGCGTGCTTGGGAACATTCACTATTTGAAGTCCGGTTATAGAAAGGGTTGCACCAATGAAAGGATGAGAGGGAGAACTGATCGACTGGGAAGCTTCTATCATCACATCCAGTTTTGCTGTAAGTTTATCCACATAAACCAGTATACTTGATATAGGTGTTTCCTCCAGGCTAACCTCCATATTTATAGAACCAACCATCACCAGTTTATCCCCGGATGAGATACTTGCATTATCCGTACTGTCCGGCGTATAAACGAGTGTTTTAAATTCGTCCAGATTTACAGCAAAAGTACCTGTGGCTGGATTAATAAAAGGATTATTCCCTGACACTCCCATATCACCATTGGCTTCACCGTAATTGGTAATGAAATAAATAAGGTTATTTGTACCATCACTATTGGCTAGAATGACATTAAAATTACCACTTTCATCGGGAACGTATTGTTTAACGGACGCATCAATCAGTTCATTATTCGCATCGAACTGTCCGACAACAACATGTGTCCAATTATGCTCCTGCTGACTGGTTAATGACTTAGTTTGTACAGTTTCAAAGCCGGATGCTATCATATTGACATGTGCCCGTACGAATCCTTCGGGTACACCGGTCTGGTCGACCGGCTTACGTTTGTTTGGCTCGAATGCATCATCCGTACATCCGATCAGCATAACTGCTCCGAATATTACAGATAAGATTAATTGCAAAATTATATTCCCGTTCTCTATTCTCTTTCTTTTCATAATTATCCTTATTTATCGGGGTATGGTAACTGTCCATTGGGCATTGCGCCATCCTCTTACAAAAATACCTCCGGCATTCACCGTCACTTCATACGTGTATTCGCTTCCACGTTCAAATCGTTGATTCCTTAATACGGATTCGTAAGATTTGTAGTTATCTCCGTTTATCAGCAAGTGGAACGTCAGTTTGACATCCCTGCTTCTGAGGGTCACTGTTTCGGTATTGGTATCGGGATTAGGGATAACCTCGGAAATCAACTCCCAAGTATCAGTTTTCTCATGTATTCCATCTTCATAGCCTTTCGGTTGTTGATAAACATTACGCGCATTCCGGATAGAAACAGTTCCGAAGACAGCACCTTCTTCAGTCAGGATCGTTTCTCTCAGTTTTTGCTCGCCAATAAAGAAGTTAGTACTAAAAGCATTGTAAGTCATATTACTCATCTCGATACCTCTATTTTCTATCCGCATACTCTCAACATCACTTCCCCGAATAACAATAAATCTGATCCGTGAGGAAAGCAAAGTGAACGGCTCGAGCTGAATATTGTAGACACCCGGTGTTCCTTCGGTTACTTGTCCGGCATCCTGACTGATTTGTATTCCTTTAAGAGGACTAGAGGTATATAAAGTGACCGGTATATCCCCTTCCTGAGCAACGACACCGCCATGCCGGAATCGGTATCCCGGTACGTCATACCCATCTATCGCCGATGTATTCAGTTGAACAGCCGGCGAAATTGCAAAAAAATCATAGAGAGCCCCGGGAAGATGCAGGTCGGTATGGGTTATTTCTCCATCCTCCAAGGCCTCTCCGGTTACAGGATCGACACGCCACGGAACGAGTGCTCGTTTATCGGAGGAATTATTTCTTTCTTCCTGACTTCGCACCTTGAATGTCATTTCCTTTTCCTGCAACCTATTATTTGAATACGGATTATTTTCTCCTTCGCTGGTATTGGCATCATAGACATACAACCGTATGGTCGATCCGGCAGGCATCGCTTCCGTAACCATGGAACGCGTAAGCTGATCATCAGTTGTTGCAATGCGAGGTGGCAGGATATTGATCAGTACCTCCCCGTCACCGCCACCGTTTATGTCCGGTTCCGGAATCTGCTCACTACATGCTGTAAACAAGCAGACTATTAAAATCGGTATGTAAAATTTTCTTTTCATATATACTTCTGTTAAGTGCCACCAACTCCAATTGTAATATCTTCTTTATCTTCCGTTTTCCACCGTTCGCGCTGAATCTCGTCCAGTTCAATGTAAATATCCGCCTCATTCACCTTTATAGTATAGGTATAACGTTCTCCAGGTTTCCATCCCTCCCAATCGAGATCAGTACAGGTAGGCAGCATAAATGAATACCGCCTTTCATTAAGCCAGATATCGAAGAAATAACGTTCCAATTCGTCGAGCTCGGTAGAAGCAGTGGAGGCTACGGGAAACAAAAATATTTCCCGAATCAGTGCCGGTTCATCTTTCGCCGCCGGCACAAGAAACGTGCTGTCCCTGTTATAACCGGGAATAAGGATAGAAGCGCCCGAAGTTGCATCCGTCAGACTGGGATCCGTACCTGTTTTCACAGGAGGTTCGAACTTTTCCTTGATTATATCATAGGTACCCCGTGTCACACCCGAAACGGTCATACGATTGATAAAGATATCCTGTTCCGGTACATCCGGTGCTTCATCTGTTTTAATTATTTTCAGGACAACACTGGTTAACAGATGCTCGAATTGGGTTTCTAGTGGCTGATCGGTTTTCTGTTTGTCTGTCAGCGTAGCCTTCAGCAGATCCGGGCGGCGATATAAATTCACACGCAAACCGAGCGGACGTTCAGAAGTGGGCGGAAGAATGGTTACTCCCGACGAATCACCTCCCGCGGAAGATGCCAATGGGGCCGGGAAAAACAGTTTAAAATCGTATTGTTCATCATCTTCCGGATAATAGTATTTCAGTGGTGAATAATCAATTTTGTAGCCGTCAACTACTTTCTTTACCGAACCGGTCAACCCATTCATAAACGGATTTAACCAATCAGCGCTTCCATTATTATAACGGGTACCATAGATCAGAACTTCTCTACCGCTGGTCACCAAAGAATCCATATTCTCCATACCCGGATTCGACTCTTCGATTCCGGCACGCGTAACATCTCCGTTCTCTACTATCACTGTTCCTACCGCTGCATTAAACAAGACAGGAACAGGTGAGGAAGAAGAGTCGTCCTTGATTTCCGTTTCATTACTACAACTGCCCAAAAAGAACAGACCGGCAAGTAATAAAAAACCAATGTTACGACTATATTTATATATTAATTCGATCATAGATATTCTCCTTTATTATAAAGATTCACCGGGTTTACCCAGCCCAACCTCGTTACCGTTATCCGGTTCGGTTGCATCCTCCCAAGGTTCAAGACTAATAACATCGAAAAGTACGGTATGTCCCTTTACTGTAGCTATAACAACTGTTTTATGTCCTGCTTGCAGCGTCACACCACTGAACGGGTATGATTTGGTTTTTCTGTTTTCAAACTCCAAGGTGATTTCAGTCAGGCCGGCGGCATCCGGGTAAACCAACACCCCTTGCGAAGTAACCGTATCTGTTCGCAGCTCCATCTCTCCAAAATCAAATTCACCCATATGACTATCGTCCGGTTGGGTTATTTTATTCAGAGCAGTCTCCCCGATATTGGATATGGTCAGTTCGAACTGAGTGGGGACATTTATTTTTGCTGAAAGCAGATCGCCGTATAACTCAGCTACATGATCATCTTCAGCAACCAGTTTTAATACGACCTGTGCCAGACTGTGCTCAAATTCAAACGCAATTTCACGTCCATCTTGATAAACCGCGGTAACCGGCTTAGTCACCATAATATCTTGTGTTCCGTCGATTGTCCACGACGCCTTTCCAGCTTCATAGTTATTATGTTCCGGATAAAATGCCATGAAGTGAGCATTATTGTTAGCCTCATCGAAATATTGACGTATATCCAGATCTATCGTTCCGCTGCCTGCTGCAATGGAAGCGGAAGAAGCTATATTGGAAGTAAGAAAGCCTTGCTGCGTATCTCCATCAGTACCTCGTATCACCTGTATGCCAATCATTTCCTGTTGAGGGATATGATTTTCATCGGATTCTATACCCCCACGGGTTAAAACGACACCCGTATTGAATTTGATTTCATTCTTAACAGGCACCTCAGCTATCGGGTCTTCATTACATGCTGTTAACAGAAAGAGTACGATTGTGATAATATATACAGGCCAATATTTCATTCTAATTCTTTTTCATTTGGTGACCGGAAAAGAAACTAATCCTGTCCGGTCTGTGTAAGTTGTTGCTATTATTGTATGGTACCTGATCCTGTACCGCCATCTTCCCACGGTTTTACTTTAATAGAAGGTAAAATCTCACCGGATTTAAATGTCAAAGTAATCTCATGATCCATACCAGGTTTAGCACCACCATCAGAAATCACTATCCCATTAAGTTCCGCATCATCACCACCAGAAGTCTTCACTACTAAATTATAGTTCGCTTCGGGATAAACCATTGCTTTACCAAAAGTAAGAGTATCTGTTGTTAACGTAAGGTTGTCAGCCTGTGTATCGAGAACCTGATCGCCACTCGCATTTAATACAGGGATCTCTTTTGTTGATACAGTACTGGTTGATTGATACTGATTAGCTTCATTACCATCAAACGTGTGAGTTACCGTAGATTTCGTACCTGTGATTATCACCTCGGTAACATCGCCCCAACTTCTTGCTGCAGCATCGCTATCGGCAATGACCTTGATTGTTATTTTCGAAAGCAAATGTTGGAATGTTACAGGATTCGAGGAACCCGATACTTCTTTATTGTCATGAAAATAATTGGTTACCATCACGTCAGTCTTACCGTCTATCATCCATGTGGCACTAACATGGGTATCCTTTACTAAGTTAACTTTCGGGTAAAAACCTTTCAAGTGAGAGTATATAGTACCATCGATATTATAATACTGCGAATTAGTAAATTCAAGCACATTTTCATCGCTTACATTTTTCAATGTAGCATCAACAACTCCAGGTCCTGTCCCCTCTACTGTCTGAACCGTAGCTATTGCATCAGCCCATACCGTAGATGTAGCAGTAGAAGATGAATGATCCGGAGCTCTAAGAAAAGCAACATTCAGTGAGGTTGGTGTTGTGATAATACCACTGCTGTTAGATTCCACCGACGTACGGGTCATAACTGTCGTTCTCAGTAAAATTTCACTTTTATCTTCTCCAGCCTGCCCTCCATTGACCGGGTCGTCCCCATTGGAGCAGGCTGTTGCCAACAATGCCAGCATAAAGATCGATGTAATTTTTGTTTTCGTTTTCATTTTCATTCACTTAATGGTTTATTTACTCTTTTATCTATTTAAACTCTCATTTCCTTATTCTATGACAGCACCTCCGCTACCTCCCCAACTCCAGGGACGAACCACCATCGTGAGGTTAAACTCGCCTCCATCGGGGAATTTCAATGGCACAATTACCATCCCGCCTTCTTCGGGTAGAGCAGCCAGATCATCGGTTATATCAGACGGCAGAGTTGTCACCGTTTCTCCACCAGAGAAGGTCACATCCGCAGTAACTTCGTTTTTATCTATAAAACCGAAAACGGAAACAGTGGTACTGAAATCCTTCTCTCCGTCCTTCCGGGAAGCTTCGGCCCGTACAACAGCTGTTTCCATGCTAGCGGCTTCGCCGCTAAAAGCCTTTACCGAATAGATAATCCCATCCACATCCACCGACAATGCCGAAACATTATCCAGCGCATCCGATTGTAATATAAAGGTAATATAACGTGTGTAGCTCTGAGGATAAGCATCTACCACGACAGGTATCTCCGAACGGGGAACTTCTATTTCTTCCAGCCCGGTGCCAAACACTCTTTCTACACTACCGATATATCCGGGACCTGCCCGATGGAATACCTCCCCGGCCAGTATAATATCATTTTCGTGACTACCATTCACTTGATAAGACGCACCGCTCATTTCCTTGTTCGAGATTATCACATGATAAGTTTCGGCCGGCAGCCAACCTTCGAAGCCAGAGGATGTTCCTTCAGCAACAATGGGTTCACCACCGCGACTGTTATAGAAATAATAGGTAGTAACTCCCGGCACAGAAGACTGTTTCCAATGCAGGTTTATCTTCAGATATCCATTATCAGGCCTCATCTCCAGATCACGGCGTGTGCATCCGAACATTAGCATAGCTATCAGAACGATGCTCAATATGATATATATATTTACCTTATTTTTCATTTTATAAATCGGTACACAATCGAGATATTAATCCCTGTTATTCCAAACTTATTACGCTTCTTATCGTAATCAAAATAATAATGCTCATTTTCCGGCGTATAATAATCGATTGTGCGACGGCTATATCCGGCACGCAACCCTAATTCGACTCCCAGACGGTCGGTTATAGGAATATGCCCTCCTACGGATAAACCAAGACCGGCAAACTTTCCTGTCCGATTGTCGTCAATATGCATTCGTTGATTATCGAAATCGCCGGCTTCACCATAAAACCCGGCAAACAGCCAGCGGTAAGTACCGTCGGCATTCAACCAGATACGGGGTTCAAGGCTCCAGGCCGAAACTCCGAAATACTGATCTCCACCGACCTTCCTTTTGGCGTATGCTCCAGTAGCGTTAATCGACCATCGGTCGGCAAAAAAATATTCAAGACTTAAATTCGGCATCCAACTATAATGTTTAAAATCAGGCATAATACCAACCCAATATATGAGATTAGTCTTTACTGCCAGCAAAGGAGAAAAACTCTTCTGCGGTGTTTGGATATCCTCTAATTGTTTGGTAGTATTAGAAAATACAGTAGTTACAATACAAACCGATAACCCGACAATAAACAGAAGCTTTATTACTATTGTATGTACAATGCTATTATTATGTTTCATTATGATCTTCCTCGTGAAAAACACTCTATTTATCCAATTGTAAAATTACTGAGTGTACGTGAACCGGATGATAGGATTTCATACAATTATCAATTAATTATCCGGTTATTCGAAACTGCAATAAACAATAAACCTACAAATTGTCATTTTATCATAATCGATATGCAACAGTGTCATTTATTAAAAATAAACAACTGTTTCGTGTCAATATTTGACACAAACCCTTCACTCCAGACATTCTTCACACAGCATTTTATATCTAATTTAGCCATGTTAAATAATTGGTTTACTTATGAATAATAATTTAAACAAATCTGTTTTAGATAAAATACTGAACTGTATACCAGAAAATATCAAACCTGTTAATTACTTGATGGATATTTTAGATCTGGGAAAAGAGTCGGCTTACCGGAGATTGAGAGGAGAGAAAGCATTATCATTGGAAGAGATACATAAACTATCTGTTGAATTAAGTTTTTCACTTGATGAAATATTAGGAAACAAGAATACAAACACCTTTACTTTTAATTACATAGGCTCTTCCGATAAGAATCCGGATAACAACTTTCTGGAATTTCTTCTCTTTTATGAGAACTATCTGAAGAATATTCTAAACGCTGAAAATACAGAGGTTATAAACACGATAAATAACATGTTGAGTACTATGTTTGTCGGTTTTGACGAGTTATTCAAATTCGTCTACTACCATTGGATGCATCAAATGAAAGAGGTACCTTTGAATTATCATTATTCAAACTTGGTTATCCCTCCCCAGATAAAAGATATATGCAAAAATATCAACAACTTACATAAAAACTTAAAGAAAGTGACCATGATCATAGATAAAAATATACATCTGAACCTGATAAAAGAAATACAATATTTCTACATACGGGGACTTATAGATGAATCGGAACTCATCAGGCTTAAAGAACAGTATCTACGCTATATGGATTTTACGGAAAAGATCATAACAAAAGGAACTGATCCTAATGGAAGCAGTTATGATATTTATCTATCCATGCTCGGTATCAGCAGCAGTACATCTTATATATCTTGGGAAGATAATGAAGAATCGGCTTTCTGGCATAACGTCTGTTATCCTATGCACACAAGAAACCGAAATATAATTGACAGGCATAAACACTGGATAGATTCACTAAAGAAATATTCGACGCTCATAACTCAATCCAACGAATTACAGCAGGCTGATTTCTTTAACGAGCAAAAAAACTACGTAAACAATATGGCCGATAAGATATTGTTGTAAGGGTAATACCGACTTATGCAATTCACCTCTCAAATAATGAAATGCAAGGAGTTATGGAGTATTAAGTTTTCAGTTCTTTCATGACAGATAGCGTAAGTGCTTAAAAAAAAGAAGAAGGAACAGAAATTTTCATTCTGTTCCTTCACTAATTTCGGAGGTACCTGGCAGATTCGAACTGCCGTACATGGTTTTGCAGACCACTGACTAAGCCACTCATCCAAGGTACCAATGTGGCTAAAAATCAATTGATTAATAAAATTGTAATTGTTAATTATCAATTGTTATTTTCTCTTCGAGGTTCCTGGCGGATTCGAACCGCCGTACACGGTTTTGCAGACCGCTGACTAAGCCACTCATCCAAGGAACCATCTATTTCAAATAACGTCTTATCGTTTTGCGAGTGCAAAGAAAGGCATTATGTTTGATATATGCAAATCTTTTTCATTCTTTTTGCAGGCTTTGATTGTTGCAGAACTAAGGAAAAAGAAGTTACTTTGTCCCCTGTTAGTATAAATATAAAGGAATGAATTATATAGAAACGGAAATATCCGGTGTCTGGATCATTGAACCTAAGGTGTTTAATGACGCGCGGGGATATTTTATGGAAGCATTTAAACAATCTGAGTTTGAACAACACATCGGTAAAGTGAATTTTATTCAGGATAATGAGTCCTGTTCTTCCAAGGGAGTACTTAGAGGATTACATTATCAATTGGCTCCTTATTCGCAGTCGAAGTTGGTGCGGGTGATCACAGGACGTGTTCTGGATGTTGCCGTCGATTTGCGTGCCGGATCTCCGACATTCGGAAAATATGTATCGGTTGAACTTTCGGCAGAGAATAAACGACAGTTCTTTATTCCGCAGGGATTTGCCCATGGATTCCACGTGTTGAGCGACGAAGCGATTTTTACTTATAAAGTGGATAACCCTTATATGCCCAGCCATGAAAAAGGACTTCGTTTTGATGATCCGGCGATAGGTGTGGATTGGGGAATTACAGATATCAATGCTGTAAATTTATCAGAGAAAGATACAAAAGCGCCTCTGTTCAGTGAGGCGGAATATAATTTTACATTTAAATAATACGGACGATGAAGACTTATCTGGTTACCGGTGCTGCCGGTTTTATTGGTGCTAACTTTATCAAATATATGCTGGCAGAGCATCAGGATATAAAGATTGTAGTGCTCGATTTGCTGACTTATGCAGGAAATCTGGGTACGATAGCAGGAGATATCGATGGCGAACGTTGTGAGTTTGTGAAAGGCGATATCTGTGATCGTACGTTGGCTGATGAACTTTTTGCTAAGTATAATTTTGATTATGTAGTTAATTTTGCTGCAGAAAGTCATGTGGATCGTAGTATTGAGAATCCGCAGTTATTCCTTGTAACTAATATTCTGGGAACACAAAATTTACTGGATGCAGCCCGCAGAGCCTGGGTGACAGGGAAAGACGAGGCCGGTTATCCTCAGTGGCGTGAAGGCGTACGTTTCCATCAGGTTTCTACAGATGAAGTTTACGGTAGCCTGGGTGCGGAAGGTTATTTCCATGAAACGACTCCGCTGGATCCGAGAAGTCCGTACAGCGCCTCCAAAACAAGTGCCGATTTATTTGTAAAAGCGTATTTCGATACTTATAAAATGCCGGTAAGCATTACCCGTTGTTCCAATAATTATGGTCCTTATCATTTTCCGGAAAAACTGATTCCTCTTATTATAAAGAATATCCTGGAAGGAAAATCCCTGCCGGTGTATGGTGACGGAAAGAATGTAAGAGACTGGTTGTATGTGGAAGATCATTGCAAGGCTATCGATGCTGTTATTCATCGTGGACGGGTAGGAGAAGTCTATAATGTAGGTGGCCATAACGAAAAGCAAAACATTGAGATTGTAAAACTGACGATCAGTACAATCCATCGCTTAATGACCGAACAGCCTGAATATCGCCAGGTGCTGAAAAAGAAAGAGATTGGTCCGGACGGGGAAATTGCTGTCGACTGGATTAATGAAAGCCTGATTACTTTTGTGAAGGACCGCCTCGGACATGACATGCGTTATGCTATTGACCCGACGAAAATCTCTGAAGAGCTTGGCTGGACTCCTGAAACGACATTTGAAGTCGGCATCGTAAAAACAATCCGCTGGTATCTGGAAAACCAACAGTGGGTAGAAGACATCACGGGTGGCGATTATATGAAATATTACGACCGGATGTACTCCGGCCGTGAATTATAAAGCATTGGTTTCTCCTTCCGGAGGAGTTACCGTATGATTAGGAGAGAGGCTGCTCACCAGTTCGGGAGCAGTCTCTTTTATTTGGTTACGTATCGATTCCCGTATTTCTTTCCGGACATTTGTCCGAGTACTGTCCAGCTCCGCTTCTTTAGCCGGTTTAAAAAGGTCTTTGTAGCGGCACTTTACAATTTTATATTTGAAATCATCCAAATTACCGGTGATGTCGATTCCGAGTTTAAACGGAACCGGCGATTTGAGTACAGACAGATGATAGTTGAAAGTCATATCCAGGTTATGAGTTCCTCCGACGGCTACTTTATATCTGTCCATTTCCACCAGGAAGGGGAATACTTCTATTTTATTGTCTTTGATGGCCAGATCGACCGATATACTGTCTATTACATTCCGCTTCTTGTTTTTGAACATAAGCGTCTTGGATATTTCAGTAAAAGTTTCACCGTCCAGCAGCACCATGTTTTCCCCATGCAGATAGCAGGCTGAGTGCAGGGAAGGAAGTTCCAGCGACATGGTGGAATCCATCTTGCAGGTTGCCGTCACCTGGCAGTCGACTACTCCTTCGAAAGAACGTAACATCGGGACGAGTGTGTCGATGGCCGGATACAATCCGATCAGTTTCTCAACCATTACATCTTCCATATCGAGATCGAAACCGGCGGATGCCCCGCTATAGTCTTTAGCCGTGTAGAACATGGTCATGTTTCCGCGGCCGATATTTGAATCCATCTTAAGGTTACTAAGATTGATGCTTTGATCGCGGATAATCACTTCACCGAGTACATTGGTAAGTTCGGCATCCTTGAAGTCGATCTTTTGAGCGTTTGTGTGAAGCGTTATGTCCAGATAAGCCGGGATGACAAATACCCGGTCTGTTGTATCCAGTGTCGCTGTTGCAATGGAATCCTGCAGAGTATGGGTATCCATGGTAACAAAACTTTCCTCGTCCATTACTGATTGACCGGTTGTAGCGAGGTGTTGTTCCGAATATTGCATGCCGGAGTTCATCGCTTTCATTAGCTGGTTACAATCGATATAATCGGATGTCAGTGAGAAGTTACCCCGTAGTTTCCCTCCCCGAAGCATGGCCTGGCGGATACGGTTTATTTCTCCGTTCAGCATAAAATCACTTTTTCCCAGATGCAGGTGGGCATTGGTCAATGTGATATCGTTAGTATTGAATTTCATGGTGGTCTGGTCTATTCGCATAGGGATGGGTAGCAGGCGGCTGAACCCTCTCATTTTGTTAAAGGAGAGGCTGCCTCGGATTTCCCAGCGACGTAATAATTGTGTTGTCACGTCGGTGGTATCCGTTTGGATTTGACCGGGTGTCCTTGGGCGGCGTGTACGTGCCTGCCTGGTTGTATTGGCCTGTGATGTTGTATCGGTCCGGGCAAGTCTTCGCTGGCGCACGGCATCCCGATAGGGGAGTGCTTCTAGATTGAATGTGTTTCCGGCAAGTATCATTCCGGTATGCATCGGCAGGATGAAGTATCGCAGGGTATCGACAGAAATGGTGGCACCTGCGGTGGGTATCCGTTTATTGGAGGCTGACGATTTGATGCCACCTTTCATGACGGTTTGTCCGGCTACCAGCCATACGGAATCGGGCAGGCGGGTACGCAGATAGTCAAACTTCAGTTGTGCAGTCATGGGGATAACGGCTGTCGTATCTATGACAGGCGATGTTTTTGCCTGTATGGCCAGTCGGCTGATATTTGTATTGATGTCATCCTGGTATTTGATGTTCAGGCTGTCTACCGACAAAGACATGCTTAACAGGTCTTTATTTTCCAGATAAGAACTGCCCTGTTGGGTGGAGTCGACCGAGAAACCGGCATTTGTTATAAAGACGTCCATACCCAACGGTTTGCTATAAGCCTTCAGCGTATCTATTTTTAACTGGCCTGAAGCGTGAACTTTGCCGTATTGGCTGTCCAGTAAGTCATCCACATTAAATGAAGCGGAAAGATCGGCATCCATTACTCCCTGGAGGAAGAGGGTGTCCGGATTCAGAAATTCCTGTGCAAGCCGTGTGAAGTCGATCTTACCTTTTATATTGGCGTCGACATTCGGTGAAGTCAGCAGGTTGGTTACTTTTCCACGCATATCCAAAGAGGTTGTCAGTCCTTTTAATCTCAGTTGTTCCAATGAGACAAAAGAAGAATCCGGATACATGCCGTTCAGATGGAGGTCCATATCCATCTGTATGGTGTCGATTCCTTGTTTGAGGCCTTTGACGTGGTAGGAACCGTTTTCTATTTTACAACACAGGTTGACGGATGGAACAATGCTGTCTCCCAGGTAACCGTGTATGTTCCCTTCCATGATGATAGCTCCTTTTGCTAGTGTTTTATCCCTGTTTTGGAAATAGGCATCGGGAATGAATTTCAATAAATCGTTCATGTCGGATATTTTGAGTCCGACTTCCATGTCTATTTTAGTTTGTTTCAGCGGCGGTAAACTGCTGACAGAGCCGTGGGCTGTAAAAGGAAGATTGTTAACGAGTAGTTCGGCATCGTTCAACGTGATCGTGTTGAAGTTGTCAGAAAGTAAAAGCTGGCTTTTCAGTTTCAGGGCCAGTTTGTTTTCCAGTGTATAAGTCGGACTGCTGAACAGGATGGAAGTTGAGCCTGTTTCAATATCCAGTTTATTCTTTCCGTCGGTCAGTGAACCGTCTAGGTTGAGGAAGAAGCCGTTTATTTCAGCAAACAGATCGGCTTCGCGGTCATCATAAGTGAAACGGCCGTTTGTGATGTGTACTTTTTGCAGATCGATGGGAGGTAACGGCTTTTTGCCGGTGTCGGCAGAGTCGGTCTCTGTGGAATAGATATCCCAGTTGGCAGCACCTTTCTTATTCACATAGCCATAGAAACGGGGTTCTTCGATACTGATTTCGCCTATTGTTATCTTGCCGTTAAAAAGATAATCGGTTGGCCGGAAAGAGATAACGGCGGATTTGAAAGCGATCAGGGAATCGGACGGAATGGCCAGTTCTTCCTTGTGTACCGTTGAATCTTCGGCTGTATGTGAGATTAGATGGCCGTTCGTGAGCCGGATGCCCAGATGCGGGTATGTTTCAAAATAAGTCAGTTCGATCCGCTCGCAATCCAGATGGGCGTCAAGAAACTTATTCGTTTGTTCGATGACGAGCGGGGTCAGTTTCTCCGGAGGAAGAACACCCCAGTTCAGAATACTGAACCCTATGCCCGGAAGGATAAAGAACAGGGTAACAGTGATAACGACGATTGTCGTAATTAATTTTTTATTGATCTTCATATTGCCTTCATGTATTGGTTATACAAAAGTATGTAAATAAACCCATATCTTTGTACCTGATAAGTTTATTTAAAAGATTATAGGCATATGGATTTTCGTCTGAAGGTATTTTATAGCGTAGCGACTAACCTGAGTTTTACAAAGGCTTCGAAGGAATTGTATATCAGTCAACCGGCTATAAGTAAGCATATTCATGAGCTGGAGATGCAGTATAAGACGCCGTTGTTCGACCGTACCGGTAGCCGTATTGTGCTGACCCGGGCCGGCGAATTGTTGTTGTCGCATACCAATACGCTGCTGGCTGCTTACCGGCAACTGGACTTCGAGATGAATCTGCTGACCGATAATATCTGTGGCGACCTGCGCCTGGGGGCTAGTACGACGATTGCCCAGTATGTATTGCCTCCCATCTTGTCTTCCTTTATCCGAAAATTTCCTGACATTCGGGCTTCCCTGCTGAATGGCAATAGTCATGATATTGAAAAAGCCTTGTGTGAAGGTAAGATCACTTTGGGACTGGTGGAAGGAAATGCCCGGCAGAGTTCTCTTCATTATACGCCTTTTATGAAAGATGAACTGGTCGTTATTACACATACCGGGAGTAAACTGGCCCGGTATGAAGAACTGACGTTGGACCAACTTTGCACACTTCCGCTGGTGCTGCGTGAAAATGGTTCAGGGACGTTGGCCGTCTTGGAATCTACATTGGCCGAACATCAGGTCAAGCTATCCCAACTGAAAGTACTGATGCAGTTAGGAAGTACTGAAAGTATTAAATTGTTTCTGGAAAATTCGGATGCACTGGCAATCGTGTCGGTACGTGCCGTTACTCGTGAACTGATGTCGGGAGTGCTGAAAGTGATCGATATCACAGATTTTTCTGCCGAACGTATGTTTTCCTTTGTACAGCTACAGGGACAGAGCGGGGGACTGGAAGAGAGTTTCATCCGGTATATGCAAGCCTATAAGTAAATCAGATGTGGATGCCGTAATCGTGTTTCACTTCATCCATCACAAAAGTACTTTCCAGTGAACCGAGGCTGTCTATTGTTCCCAGAACATTGAGGATAAACTCCTGGTAGTATTTCATGTTTGGGGCATGGATCTTTAATAGATAGTCGTAACTGCCTGATATGTTATAACATTCAGTTACTTCGGGGATATCTTGTATGATCCGTGTGAACTCGGTCGCAATCTCCCTGTTCAGTTTGCTGAGTTTGACGCGGCAGAAGACGACAAAACCCAGATTCAGTTTTTCTGCATCCAATACGGCTATATACTTCTTTATATATCCTCCGTTTTCCAAACGTCTGAGGCGTTCGAAGACCGGGGTTGATGAAAGATTCACCCGGGCGGCAAGTTCTTTTGTTGTCAGCCGGGCATTTTCCTGTAGCGTGCGGAGGATCTGCAAATCCTTTTTGTCTAAAGTCTCCATAGAATAAAATTCTTTTATCTGATTCTTTTTAACTGTTGTATAGTTGACTCTGTCTGTATGACGGTGTAAAAATAGTATTATTTTCTATATCTATATGATTTCTTGTTTGATATTTCTTTGTATGATACTTTTGCTGGAAAATAATACAGTAATAAGTCAAATAAAAAAAGAATAAAATCATGGCAAAAAGAGAATTACATTTCGAGACTTTACAGCTTCATGTAGGACAGGAACAGGCGGATCCGGCAACAGATGCTCGTGCAGTACCCATTTATCAGACGACTTCCTATGTGTTTCATAACTCGGCGCATGCGGCAGCTCGTTTCGGTTTGCAGGATCCGGGAAATATTTACGGTCGTTTGACTAATTCAACGCAAGGTGTTTTTGAACAGCGTGTGGCGGCTCTTGAAGGAGGCGTTGCCGGGTTGGCTGTCGCTTCGGGCGCAGCTGCCATTACCTATGCATTCGAGAATATTACACGTGCCGGCGACCATATCGTAGCGGCAAAGACAATTTATGGAGGTAGCTATAATCTGCTGGCACATACCTTGCCGGTTTATGGGGTAACTGCCACTTTTGTTGATCCGGCTGACTTGTCTAATTTTGAAAAGGCTATCCGGGAAAATACGAAAGCGATCTTTATCGAAACTCTGGGTAATCCGAATTCAAATATTATATCTATAGAAGAGGTGGCAGCCATTGCCCATCGTCATAAGATTCCCCTGATTGTGGATAATACTTTCGGAACACCTTATCTGATACGTCCGATCGAACATGGTGCGGATATTGTAGTGCACTCGGCAACAAAATTCATCGGTGGACACGGTTCGTCGTTAGGAGGTGTCATTGTCGATTCCGGCAAATTCGACTGGGTGGCTTCCGGTAAGTTCCCGCAACTGACAGAACCTGATCCGAGTTATCATGGGGTACGTTTTGTGGAGGCTGCCGGACCTGCGGCTTATGTGACCCGTGTTCGTGCTGTCTTGTTACGCGATACGGGGGCTTGTATCAGTCCGTTCAATGCATTTATCTTGTTACAGGGATTGGAAACTCTCTCATTGCGTGTGGAACGTCATGTTGAAAATGCTCTGAAAGTAGTTGACTTCCTGCAAAATCATCCGAAGGTGAAAAAGGTGAATCACCCGTCTTTGCCGGAGCATCCCGATCATGCGTTGTATAAACGTTACTTCCCGAAAGGCGCCGGTTCAATCTTTACTTTCGAGATAAAAGGAGGGCAGGAAGAAGCACATCGTTTTATCGACAGCCTGGAGATCTTTTCCCTGCTGGCAAATGTAGCCGATGTAAAATCTTTGGTTATTCATCCGGCCAGTACTACACATTCGCAGTTGAATGCAGAAGAACTGGCGGAACAGGAGATTTATCCGGGAACAGTGCGCCTTTCGATAGGAACGGAGCACATAGAAGATTTGCTTGTAGATCTGGAGCAGGCACTGGCTAAAATCTGAACAATCGGAATGAAAAGGGTGTTATAACTTCAAGTTATCAGCTATTCCATAATGTGATTGGTTCGATATCTTTTTAAAGCCTATCTTTGCGCCGTCAAAAACAAAGGATAACTAAATGATATTATAAGAAATGAACACAATTGAACAAGTGCTGACGAAGTACAACAAACCCCTTTTCATTCTCCTATTCGTTCTTTGTCTGATGCCTTTTATTTCTCCGGCTATAGCTCTGTTTCTGGGTCTTGCGCTGGGAATGACAGCCGGACAACCCTTCCCGAAATTCAGTAAGAAAACGTCTAAATATTTATTGCAGTTCTCTGTAGTAGGCTTGGGATTCGGTATGAATCTGCATGAATCGCTGAGAACCGGAAAAGAAGGGATGCTCTTTACGGTCGTATCGGTTGTTGCCGTGTTGGCTTTAGGTATGTATCTGGGTAAGAGATTGATGATGGACCGGAAAACGGCTTATCTGATTTCCGCCGGAACTGCGATTTGCGGAGGAAGTGCCATAGCAGCCGTTGCCCCGGTAGTAAAAGCCAACGACAATGAGATGTCGATGTCGCTCGGAACAATCTTTATTCTGAATGCGATCGCATTGTTTATTTTCCCGCCTATCGGACATTTGCTGGGAATGAGCCAGGAGCAGTTCGGTATGTGGGCGGCTATTGCCATACATGATACGAGTTCTGTCGTGGGGGCCGGTGCCGCTTACGGTGAGCAAGCGCTTGAAATAGCTACAATGGTCAAGTTGACACGTGCTTTATGGATTATCCCGGTAACGATTGCTACCATGTTTATATTCAAACAGAAAGGTGCAAAGATCAGCATACCCTGGTTTATTTTCTTCTTTATTCTGGCTATGGTTGCAAATACTTTCCTGACAATTCCTGAAACGATAACAGGTTCACTGGTTTGGTTGGCAAAGAAAGGTTTAACGGTTACCCTGTTTTTGATCGGCGCCGGATTATCCCGGAAAGTAATCAAACAGGTAGGCGTACGCCCGATGGTGCAAGGTGTTGTCCTTTGGATATTTATCGGGTTGATCAGTTTAGGAGTAATAATGTTGGTTTAAAATGAGCAAAATCTTGTTTAAAACGGGGGTAAAGTTCGTTTAAAACGAGATTTTGCCCGTTTTAAACAAGAATAACTGTACTTCTCCTTTTTATGGAATGTAATCAATCCTGAAAAATATGAAACCCATATCTCTTACTTCCCTCTTATTGAATTAATTTCCTATCTTTGCGATTTCTAAGTGAATAATAAAGATGGCATCTAAGATTACAAAAGGCATTATAATTTCATTTTGGGTACTGTTCGTTGCAGCAGTGGGAGCTGTGTTTCTGATATTTACAGCTATTGCAAATGGTTCAATCGGGTATGTCCCCCCCGTAGAACAGCTAGAAAATCCAATCGATAAATATGCATCCCAGGTTATTTCGGCAGATGGAAAGACGCTGGGTAGTTATGCGCATAGTAAAGATAACCGTATTTTTGTGAATTATCGGGACCTTTCGCCCGATTTGGTGAAGGCTTTGATTGCAACTGAAGATGTTCGTTTCACCGAACATAGTGGTATTGATGCTCAGGGACTTTTCCGTGCTGTTGTAAAACGCGGTATCCTGATGCAGAAAAGTGGTGGTGGCGGTAGTACTATCACTCAACAGCTGGCAAAACAGCTTTTCTCACCGAATGCAGATAATTTGATGGAACGTCTTTTCCAGAAGCCGATTGAATGGGTGATTGCTGTTCAGTTGGAACGTTATTATACAAAGGAAGAGATCATTAATATGTATCTGAATAAGTTTGACTTCCTGTATAATGCGGTAGGAATCCAGTCGGCTGCTCGGGTTTATTTCGGGACTACTCCGAAGAATCTGAAGATAGAGGAAGCTGCTACTTTGGTCGGTATGTGTAAGAACCCTTCTTATTTTAATCCGAAGCGTCAGAATGAACGTACACGCGGACGCCGTAATACGGTACTGGAACAAATGCAGAAAGCTGGTTATATCACTCGTGCTGAATGTGATTCGTTGAAGGCTTTGCCGCTGGTTCTTCATTTCACCCGTATGGACCATAAGGAAGGTCCGGCTCCTTACTTCCGTGAATATCTGCGTATCCTGATGACCCGTCCTAAACCGGATCGCAGTACGTACAGAGGTTGGCAGAAACAGCAGTTTTATGAAGATTCTCTGGCTTGGGAAACCAATCCTCTCTATGGTTGGTGCAACAAGAATAAGAAAGCTGACGGCGAGTATTATAATCTTTATACCGACGGTCTGAAAATATATACGACGATCGACTCCCGTATGCAGCAGTATGCGGAAGAATCTGTCCGTGAGCATTTCAGTAAAGATTTGCAGCCTGCTTTTGTTCAGGCTAACAGAAAGAAGAAACAGGCTCCTTTCTCAATTGATCTTCGTTCGGGTGAAGTGGATACAATTATGATGCGTGCCATGCATCAGACCGACCGTTACCGGGCTATGAAAAAGGCAGGGGAGAAGGAAGATGAGATACGCAAAGTGTTCAATACACCTGTCGATATGCGTGTATTCTCCTGGAACGGACCTGTCGATACGATCATGTCGCCGATGGACTCTATCCGTTACCATAAAAGCTTCCTGCGTACCGGCTTTATGTCGATGGATCCGCGTAATGGTTATGTGAAGGCTTATGTGGGTGGTATCGATTATAATGACTTCCAGTATGATATGGTGAATGGCGGACGCCGTCAGATCGGTTCTACTATCAAGCCGTTCCTCTATTCTCTGGCGATGATTGAAGGTTTCAGTCCATGCGACGAAATGATGCATGTACAAAATACATATTTTGACGAGAATGGTATCCCCTGGACTCCGCGTAATGCCAGCGCCAAGCGGGTTGGTGAACGTGTTTCTATTCAATGGGGATTGCAAAATTCGGATAACTGGGTGACGGCATGGCTGATGAGCCAGATGTCTCCGTATACTTTCGTGCGTCTGCTTCATTCTTTTGGTTTGAAGAATCAGATGGATCCTGTAATTTCGATATGTCTCGGTACTCCTGACGTTTCGGTAGGCGAGATGGTAAGCGGTTATACTGTTTTTGCAAATAAAGGTATCCGTGCTGAACCGATCTATGTAACCCATATCGAGGATCCGTATGGAAATACGATTGCCTCCTTTAATTCACAGATGAGTGAAGTGCTGACGGAAGATGCTTCTTATAAGATGCTTCACATGTTGAAGAATGTGATCGATGGCGGAACAGGTAGCCGCGTCCGTTTCCGTTATGGAATCAAGGCTCCGATGGGTGGTAAGACCGGTACGACGCAAAATAATTCCGACGGTTGGTTCATGGCCTTTACACCTAGTCTGGTGTCGGGTTGCTGGGTTGGAGGCGAAGAACGTTCCATCCATTTCGACCGTTTGTCTGAAGGTCAGGGGGCCAGTATGGCGTTGCCGATCTATGGTTTATTCATGCAGAAAGTATATGCTGATAAGACGCTCGGCTATTCGGAAGAGGAAGATTTCGATATTCCGGAACAATATGCAAATCCTTGTAAAACCATCACGGAGGAAGAACGCAAGCATATCCCGGCAGATACCGGTGGCATTGATAAAATGTTTGAATAGTAAACAAGATTGATTATATGAAACTCCCGCAAATCTGAATAATTTATTAGATTTGCGGGAGTTCATTTTTTTAGAAGATCTGAACTTATTTCAAAGGAAAGTGGTTTACAGATTATAAAGTGATATAACATGAATTTCAGACATAAATATGTATTGGCTATCGATCAGGGAACAACTACTTCCCGGGCCATCCTGTTTAATCGTCAGGGACAGGTCATCACACTCTCTCAGAAAACGTTCCAGCAATATTTTCCTAAGCCGGGTTGGGTAGAGCATGACCCGAACGAGATATGGTATACACAGTCGCTTGCGATCAAGGAAGCGATGGCGAAAGCCGATGTGACGGATGACCATATTGCCTGTATCGGTATAGCCAATCAGCGTGAGACGACGATTGTGTGGGACCGTGAGACGGGTTTTCCTGTTTACAATGCGATTGTGTGGCAGGATCGCCGCACAGCTGATTATTGTGAGGAGTTGAAATCGGAAGGTTATTCCGATTTTATTCAGCAAAAGACCGGACTGGTCATCGATGCCTACTTCTCGGCAACTAAAGTAAAATGGATACTGGATCATGTAAAAGGTATCCGTGAACGGGCGGAACGGGGTGAACTTTGCTTTGGAACAGTCGATTCCTGGCTGATCTGGAAGCTGACACGGGGTACACAATTCATTACGGATATTACAAATGCCTCCCGGACCATGTTGTTCAATATAAATACCATGCAATGGGATCAGGAGTTGCTCGATCTGTTTACAATCCCGGCCTCCATGTTGCCGGAGGTGAAGAGCAGCAGCGAGGTTTATTGTGAGACTTCTACCCCGATATTTAAAGCCGGTATTCCTGTTTCGGGAATGGCGGGTGACCAGCAGGCGGCTCTGTTCGGACAGCTGTGTCTGGAAGAAGGTATGATGAAGACGACCTATGGTACGGGCTGTTTTATGATCGTAAATACCGGGGACAAACCGGTGCTTTCACAAAACAACCTGCTGACGACCATTGCCTGGAAGCTGGGTGATAAAGTAACTTATGCATTGGAAGGCAGTGTGTTTGTCGGTGGTGCGGCTATCCAGTGGCTCCGTGACGGTATCGGGTTGATACCGAATGCTCCGGTCACGGAACAGATGGCGAAGTCGGTTCCGGACAATGGCGGTGTCTATTTCGTACCTGCGTTGACCGGTTTGGGAGCTCCTTATTGGGACCAGTATGCACGGGGAGCTATTATTGGCATTACCCGCGGTACGACAGCTGCGCATCTGACACGTGCTGCGTTGGAAGGTATTTGTTACCAGGTATATGATGTACTGATCGCGATGGAGAATGATATTCACGCCAAGCCGAAGGAGATTCGGGTGGATGGCGGTGCGATTGCTAATAATTTCCTGATGCAGTTTCAGGCGGATATCAGCCGCTGTCCGGTAGTCCGTCCCAGTATAATTGAGACAACTGCTTTAGGAGCTGCTTATCTGGCCGGGTTGGCAGTGAACTACTGGAAAGATATGGATGAGTTGAAAGAGCAGTGGTCGCTGGATACCATCTTCACTGCCAAGATGAAACCGGAAACAGCTTTGGCTTTACTTTCCGATTGGCATAAGGCGGTCGGACGGACAATGAACTGGGCGATGGATAGCGAAATATAAAGAGTATGCCTGGATACCCGGAATTGCACCGCTTGCAGGCTTTGCGCTGGCAGCGATGCTTTATTATATTCTGAAATAGAGCATTTAAACGTTTTTTATCTAATCTAAAAAGTGGTATATTCGTGGTATTATTCTGGAGAGAAAGAATAGCCAGAATCAATTTAAGCCTATTGAAATGAGTAGAATAACCACTTTACTTTTAGTATTTTGTTTGATATTGTCCGGATGCGGAAACCATAAATCTCGAAATAATCAGGTTACATTGGAACCGGATTCATTATCCGGACCTTACAGCCATGCACAAGAGTTGTTTGACAAAGCCCGTGAACTGCAAAAAGGGGAGGATTATCCTGCCGCCATATCGGTTTATCAACAATTAATATCCCTGGAACCAACGGATGATGACATAAAATCTGTCGCCACCCTAATGGATGAAGGATTCCTGCAATTGGTCTATTGCTATATCTTTGGCGGGCAACGGAAAGACGGGGCAGACTATTTCAGCCATATATATAAAGAAAATAAACTTTGGTTTGTACGGAATTATCCCCGTAGTGTGGAAATCAGTACAGCTTATTCCCTCTATGAAGCTACGCGCCTGGAAGAAGCCGTTGCTCTGATAGACTGTGCCTTGTCGCGGCAAGAGGAAGGCAGGGAGAATGAGCAACTTTACGTGGACAATGGCATTGCATCCGTCATTTATAACCAGGCTGGCGAAATACGCAAGGCGATTGCCTGTGGCGAACGGAGCCTTGAGATTATAAAAACACTGGAAGACCAGTCGAAGATCGTGTTTGTGCTGGGTAACTTGATTTTTCAGTATCAGCAGGTAGGAGAATTTGAACAGGCCCTTGCTGCTTATGATGCTCTGCTGGCTTCCGGTGAAGGGGAAAAGAACCCGTATGGATTGTGTGCTGCCGAGACAAATGTTGTCCAGCTCTACGATGAATGGGGTTTGGAAGAGGAAGTAATGCTCCATCTTAATAAAGCCCGTGAAGCTGCCGACCGGAGCGGTGTTCCTGATGCCTTTCTCCGGGTAGATAATTTATCCGTTTATTATGCTCTTCAATGTAAAGAATATGAAAAGGCTGCCGTTTTGCTGGACAGTATGCAGGTTCGTATGCCGGACCGTTCACAAAATTCGTTCTATCATGAATTTTATGATAATTACACCTGTATTCTGGCTGTAAGCGAGACGAAAGGGCAGGGCGGAATGGCTATTGCTTCGGCTCTCCAATTAATCGGGCAGTTGAAAGATAGGCCGTTGAATAACTTGTCGGTCCTGACATACCGCCTGTTGGGGGATGTGTTGGCAGAGGTAGGGGAGACGGCCTTATCCATAGAAGCGTATCAGGCCTGTTGCGACTATATAGAGAAGAACCAATTGGTGAATCAGCAGCGTCTGGTCTATTATGCGTTGGGAAAACTGTATGCAGAAACAATGCGCCCAGCCGAATCGTCCCGCTATCTGCTGATGGCTCATCAGGCTAACCAACAGTTTACCGAACGCCGGAATGCCGGATTAATTTCGCAATTCCGGGTTAAATATGAAACAAGGGAAAAGGAGCAGGATAACCGGTTGTTGCGTTCCGAGTTGCAGTTGCAGAAACGTACCCTGCAATATTATATCCTGATTGGCATCTTATCCTTTTTATTGGGCGTTGCTTTTTTGCTTTGGCTGAGTATGCGTCATAAGAAATCTCTCCGGCTGATTGAGGAAAAGGAAGGTCAGCTCCGGCAGATGCTGACCGAGCGGCAGAACCTGAACCGTAAAAACGAAGAACTACGTATGCAGATTGAAACGGCAGATGCCCTGCATACAATGCAGGAGGTGATAAACAGTCTTTCTCCCCGTTTGCTGACTGCGGAAGAGGAGCAGGAGTTCCGTCGCCAGTTCTGCCTTCTCTATCCGTCGTTCCTGTCGGGGTTGCGGAAGGCTTGTTCGGCTGTGACTCGTAATGATGAGTTGCTGGCTATGCTGATTCGTCTGAATCTTTCGTCGGAAGAAATAGCTTTTGCCCTCGGAAATAACCGGGCAAGTGTGAATACCTCCCGCTTCCGTTTGCGGAAAAAGTTGGAGCTGGACAAAGACGTATCGTTGGAAGATTACATGAGTCGATTTTAAATGATTTGTAAATCAATAGATAGAAGTCTGTTATAGTAATTGTCTATTGAATTGTCTATTGCCGTTTTTAGGAAATGGCACCGGTATTGCATAGTTTCGCTTTCGTTGTAAGGCTTTTGATTGAAGTTATCATATAATATGAATTAAAATTAGCTAACATGAAAACGATTACATTATCAAGATTGAACAGACCATTTTTATTAAGGAGATTATTAACTATTACCTGTACTATCCTTTCTGTACTAATCCTGTTTGCGGCTTGCAGCGATGATGACGAGCCGTGTCCGTCACAACATCCGCAGGTGGCAGTTTGTTTGAAAAGCCAGACAAACAGTTGGCGTACAGCCCTGAGTTATTATGCCACAAATCAGTTGGAATCGAAAGGGCTGAGTTATGCGACTTATGTAGCCAAAGACAAAGTACAGCAGGCGAACCAGATTCGTATGGCAGTGGAATCAGGCTGTCAGATACTGGTGGTCGCTCCCGAAGGTATTGCCAAGGATGCACTTGATGTCGCTTTCTCGGCAGGGATTCCGGTCATTATGTTTGAATACGGAGTGACTGATGGCTATACCGCGTTGGTACAGGGGGACAATGCGGCTGCCGGTAAAAATGCCGCAGAGTATGTCGCCTCGAAAGGAGCCGGTCATGCAGTGGCTTTTAAGATTACACAAGACCCAGCGTCGAGTGATGCCCGTGTAGATGCTTTTACAGAGGAACTGAAATCCAAATCACCTTCAACGCAGGTGACTACACAGACTCTTTCATTATATACCAGCGCTGACGGCAAGGAAGCCGCAGACCGTATCCTGGCCGATGATCCGTCGGTGGATGCTTTTTATGCCCAGGATGACGAGGTGGCATCGGGTGTAATCGAGGCCATCAATGAATCCGGCCGCAATGATATCAAGGTCGTTGTCGGTTGTGGCGGGTCGCAGGCTTTCTTCTCATTGATACTTTCTACAACGGTCACGGATGTTGCGACTACGCTTTATTCGCCGTCCATGATTACCAAATGCATAGACTTGGCTGATGATGTGCTGAAAGGCAAAACGATTGAGGAAAAACAGATTGTAATGCCGGCGACAGTCGTAAACAAGGATAATGTCCGGGAATATCAGGATAGCAACTCTCCTTATTGAGTTGCTTGGGTTTCCGGTTCGGGCGCAGGATTAGCAGATTCTTTCTGTTAATTCTGCGCTTGAGTAACAGGGTTTCTCTATAAATCCTTATATTTGCCCATCACCAATAAAAAGACAATCGATATGACGACAAAGCCTTATAGCACAGACGAAACTCTACAGTCTCAGCCCGTCTCCGAACCTGCTGTTTCTTATGGTCTGCCACAGGATACCGCCAGCCTGAAGCTGGCAGCAATCAATGAATTGATGAATATCTTCGACCCGGAGCGCCTTTCGCAGGCGGTTGATTATTTGCGGTCGCTGGGAAGGGAAGAGGTTAAGGAGTCTGTTCCGCCCTGTCAGTTTACCTCTCAGGAATTAAAAGCCGGTATAAGAATCGCTATGGAGCAGTCCCGTCAAGGACAGGGACTTACAAACGAAGAAATGCGTAATAGAAAACGGCCATGGAGAAGGGGATAAAATGGATGCCCTTTGCAATAGATTGCATAGACAGAATTTGCCTCTTTCTGGCAGAGAAGAGTCCTTCTGCTGCTGATAGATTGGACACCGCTTTTTATGAGGCCGTTACACCTCTTCTTACTTTTCCCGAGGCAGGTCAGCCGGAACCTGTTTTAGAAAAAGAAGAGGAAGAGTATCGTTATTTAGTTGTAGAACATCACTATAAACTAATCTACTGTGTGAAGAGTGATTGTATAGAAATTGTTGCAGCCTGGGATTGTCGGCGTGACCCTTATTTCCTGGAGCATCTGTTTCTTTAATCAAATCAATCCCCATATAACCTTTATCACCTCCGGAATAGAAGCCTCTACTTCCGGAGTCAGTTCCATATTGACCTCGTTCAGGTTGGCGGCGGAGACGACAATCAGATGTACTTCCGGCAGGTCGCCGGTCAGAATCATTGTTTCAATCATGTCGCGGAGACCTATTTCGTGTGCACTCATCAACGGAGGATAATCGCTGGCGTATTTCGGACAGATGAGACGGACGGTGCCCGGAGGATTGCTGTCGAGGGTGGCGTCTACCATGATGATATGGTCGTAACCAGTGAGCCAGCTGATAAGATGCAAACCTCCCGTCCCGCCATCCATCAGGGTGACGTGGGCGGGAAGCGTTTCTTTCTCCAGGGCGCGGATGACGTGTATACCGACCCCTTCATCTTTCAGCAACAAGTTGCCGACACCTAATATAAGAGTTTTCTTTTCCATTATTTGCTTTTCTTTGCCGCCTTTGTGATTGTTTCGGCTGTCTCTGTTATTTCTTCCTTGTCGGCTATCTCTTCTTCGATGAACTTCCAGCCACCGATGATGGAGGAGGTTTCACCGCGCTGTTCGATGTAGTCGTGGTAGAATACCAGATATACATGGACGATGGCGAACAGGATGAAGAACCACATCAGGAAATGATGTATCTGCCGCGCCATCAGGTCGCCGCCCATCAACGGGACGGTCCAGGCAAACAGCTGGGGGAAGGCAGACTGGCTCATTTTGGCATACAGCCCGAAACCCGTAATGCTTTGCAGCAGGAAGGCCCAGAACGTGCCGAAATAGATTAAGCTCGCCAGCGCATTATGCCCGATACTGTCGACCGGCTTGTTCTTTATCATCAGTATATCGACTTTGATTACCTCCAATACTTCCTGCCATTGCGATTTCTTCAACGGGATGAAGTTGTTCCAGCGGGCAAAGCGGTTTCCCACGAATCCCCAATACAGGCGGAACACGAAGTTGAAGAAAAACACGAATGCCGTTACAAAGTGGATGAAACGGACCACGCCGAACCAATAGCTGAAATAGGCTTCCGAAGCATTCAGCATGGCCGGAGGGTCGGCAATGATAAACCCGGTAATGCAAAGTATGACGATGCACAATGCATTCACCCAGTGGTAAATACGTACGGGCAACTCCCATACGTATACTTCTCTCAGACGTTTCTTACGACTTTTCATAGCAATACTTTTTAAAACGTATCCATTTGGTGCACATACTTCCCTTCCTCGTCATACAGGTGTACGGCACAGGCCAAGCACGGGTCGAAGGAATGGATGGTCCGGAGGATTTCAAGCGGTTGATTGGCATCGTGTATCGGTGTGCCTATCAAGGCTGATTCGTAGGGTGACAGGTTGCCGTTCTCGTCTCTCGGCGAAGCGTTCCAGGTGGTCGGGACTACCATCTGATAGTTCTTCATCCGGTTGTTCTCGATGACGGCGAAATGAGCCAGTGCGCCGCGCGGAGCTTCGCAGAGGCCGACCCCTTGCGCCTGTTTCGGCCAGTTCTCGTTTTCCCACATGACCGGGTTGGCCATGCGCGAGTCGCCATTTTCCAGGTTCTTCATCAACTGGTCGAAAAACTCGAGCGACCATTGAGCGACCAACTGGGTTTCGATGCCGCGGGCAGCGGTGCGGCCCAGGGTGGAGAAGAGGGCGGAGGCGGGGAGGTCGAGTGCCTTCAGCACATTGTCGACAGCCGTTTTCTGCGGTTCCTTTCCGGCGGCATAGGCTACGACGAGACGGGCCAGCGGGCCGACTTCCATAGCATGCCCTTTCCAGCGGGGCGTTTTAATCCAGCTATATTTATCGTCTACGTTCAGATGCTTGTAGGGCGGTTTCGGACCGGTATATTCGAGGTTCGTTTCTCCTTCGTACGGATGGAGACCGGCTTTATCGCCTTCGGTGTATTTGTACCAGGAGTGGTAGATATATTCTTTGATTTCCTCCGGCGAGTTAGCGTCTACCGGATGAACCTTGCTCAGGTCGCGGTCGAGGACGATGCCGCGCGGACTCATGTAATCTTCTACACTGGCGTATCCATGCAGGGGGAAATCACCGTAGGAAAGGTAATTGCTTACACCGCCGCCTATCTTGCTCCATTCGTCTTTATATACGCCGGCAATCATCAGGAGGTCGGGGATATACACCTGGTCGATGAAATCCTTGCCTTCCTGCAACTTCTGTTTCACCAGTGTGAGACGTTCGGCATTGATGGCGTTCGCCTCGTTCAGGTCGATGCTGCACGGCATACCGCCGACCAGGAAGTTGGGATGCGGGTTCTTTCCGCCGAAGACGGCATGTACTTTGACAATCTCTTTTTGCCATTCCAATGCTTCGAGGTAATGGATGGTGGCAATCAGGTTTTGCTCCGGCGTCAGTTTGTAGGCCGGGTGCCCCCAATACCCGTTGGCGAAGATGCCCAGTTGACCGCTGGCGACGAACTTCTTGAGCTTGTTTTGCATTTCGGTAAAATAGCCTTCCGTGTTTTTGGGCCACGGCGACAGCTGCTGGGCGAGGAGGGCGGCCGCTTTCGGGTCTGCCTTGAGGCCGGAAACAATGTCGACCCAGTCGAGGGCATGCAACTGGTAGAAATGCACCGTATGGTCGTGCATGTAGAGCACCGCTTCCATGATGTTGCGCACCATTTCGGCATTGGGCGGAACACTGATGCCGAGCGTATTCTCAACGGCGCGAACCGAGCAAAGCGAGTGGATGGAGGTACACACGCCGCAAACACGGCCTACGAACACCCAGGCATCGCGCGGGTCGCGGTCGCGTACTATGTTTTCGATTCCACGTACCATCGTACCGGAACTGTATGCATCTTTTATTTTGCCATTTTCGATGGCTGCCTCTACCCGGAGATGACCTTCGATACGGGTAATAGGGTCTATAACGATTCTTTCAGACATGGTGTTGCTAATTTAGTTAGATGGTAGATTTGCTTTCCGGTTCTTCGTTGTCGATCAGTTTCTTCTTCCGGATGTTGGTGGCTACGGCATGGACGGCGATGCCGGCTGCTGTCGCGGCTCCCAGGGCAAGGCCAATCTGGTCGGCCGTCGCTTCGATGCCGAACCCGTGTACGTCGGGCATCCGTTTATAGAACGGGCTGTTGTCCCAGAAGTTTTCTTCGCTGCAACCGAGGCAGGGGTGCCCGCTCTGGATAGGGTAGCTTGTCCCTTCGTTCCATTTGATGATACCGCAGGAGTTGTAGGTGCTCGGCCCTTTGCATCCCACTTTGTAAAGGCAATACCCATGCTTGGCGTTCTCGTCGTCGAAGCTCTCCACGAAGAGGCCGGCGTCGAAGTTGGCACGGCGGTAGCAGGTGTCGTGCACGCGGCGTGAATAGAACATCTTCGGACGTCCCAACCCGTCGAGTTGCGGCATACGCTCGAATGTCAACATATAGATGATTACACCTGCCATGACGTCGGCGATAGGCGGGCAGCCTTGTACGTTGATGATTGGTTTCCCCTTGATAACCTTATGGATCGCTTTTGCGCCGGTCGGGTTCGGGTTGGCCGCCTGCACGCAACCGGCACATGCGCAGTTTCCCCAGGCGATGATGGCTTTGGCGCCTTCGGCAGCCTCGCGGGTGATTTGCAGGGCACTTTTGCCGCCGACACAGCAATAACCTTCGTCTTTCGTCGGAATCGAACCTTCAATCATAAGCAGGTATTCACCTTTATATTTCTTCATGGTCTCTTCCTTGGCAGCTTCGGCCTGTTCGCCGGCGGCAGCCATCAGGGTTTCCGTATAATCGAGTGAGATTTTGTCGAGAAGCAGGGTCGCCACGATAGGGTGGGCGGCACGGATGAACGATTCCGTACAGCAGGTGCATTCTTGCAGGTGAAGCCAGATGACCGGCAGGCGCGGCTTGGTTTCGAGCGCGTTGACAACCTGGGCAACACCGGAGGCTTCCAATCCCATAAAGGCGGCCATGGTGGTACAGAATTTCAGGAAATCCCTTCGGGAGATGCCTTTCTGCCGGCATTCCTCGTAGACGGTTGGTCTTTTGTTATCCATATTTTCGTAATTTATTGGTTTCTTTGTTTTCTTCCGATGACTGGAACAGTACTCTTCCGATAGTCGGAACAACACTCTTCCGATGGTAGGAACAGTGCTTTTCCGATAGTCGGAATAACGCTCTTCCGATAGTCGGAAATTTCAGCAGATACGCGGCAGCTGTTCGCCGCTCAGCATATCGACTATCCGGTAGTTGCCGTAAAGTGTCCTCATCTTCACCACTGCGTTGCCTTTCTTTTCCACCCGTCCGATGACGGTAGCCTTTTCTCCCTCCGGGAAACTGCGCATGACGACCAGTGCTTCTTCCGCCAGTGCTTCGGGGAGGATGACCAGCACCAGCCCTTCGTTGGCGACATACAGCGGGTCGAGTCCCAGTATCTCCGAAGCGCCTCTTACGGCATCGGGGATGGGGAGGGCCGCTTCGTCCAGTATGATTTCAACGTTGGCCGCTTTCGCAATTTCGTTCAGTGTTCCGCTCACCCCGCCACGTGTCGGGTCGCGGAGCACATGGACTTCCTCTATATTTTTTAACAACCGGGAGAGCATATTGTTTAACGAAACGGTATCACTTTTCAGATTTGTTTCGAATCCGAGGCTTTCGCGGGCGGAAAGGATGGTGATGCCATGCGCTCCGATAGGACCGCTGCAAATCACTGCGTCTCCGGGTTGTACGCGGTCGGGGGCGATGCGGATGCTTTCGGCGACGACTCCGATGCCGCTGGTATTGATAAAGAGTTTGTCGCATTTGCCACGTTCCACCACCTTGGTATCACCGGCGACAATCTGCACGCCGGCTTTGTTGGCCGCCTTCCTCATGGACTGCACGATGCGTTGCAGGTCGGCAAGCGGCAGGCCCTCTTCGAGTATGAACCCGGCAGTGAGGTAAAGCGGACGGGCACCGCAGCAGGCAAGGTCGTTCACCGTCCCGTTCACCGCCAGGTCGCCGATATCGCCTCCGGGAAAGAAAATCGGGTCGACCACGAAAGAGTCGGTCGAACATGCCATACGCCCTTCCTGAACGGGAAATACGCAGCCATCGTGGTCCTGTTCCAGCAACGGGTTGCGGAAGGCGGGGTAGAAGATGTTGCTTATCAGTTGATGCGTCATCCTCCCGCCACCGCCATGCGCCATCAGCACACAGTCGGCATCGTTCAACGGTATCGGGCAGTTAAAATCTTCGTTCTTCATAATCATTATTATCATATTTGAACTATCTTGTCCCCGTGCTTGACACGGGGCCGCAAAGGAGCAGGCTGTATCAAAAGATACATATAGGAAACGGTCTATGCCTCTGCGATCCCGTGTCAAGCACGGGAACGGGATAGTTCATATTTTTCTATATTTATAGTAAGCCGCACAAACTCCTTCCGACGAAACCATCGGTGCACCTTTCGGGCGTTCCGGCGAACAACCCTTTCCGAAGAAAGGGCAGTCGGCGGGTTGCTTCACGCCCCGCATGATGTCTCCGGCAATACATTCGGATGGGATTTCTGTTCCATTCGGATGGAATGGGAATTTCTCCCGGGAGGAATAGGCTGCATATGTTTTCTTTAATCGTAAACCGCTGTGGGGAATGACGCCGATGCCCCGCCACTCCTGGTCGCATGCCTCGAGCGTTTCGTCCATCAACGCGCGGGCGGCCGGGTTACCCGTTTCGGGGACGGCACGCCGGTAGGCATTCTCGACAATGTGGCTTCCGCCTTCCAACTGGAGCAGGCAACGATAAATGCCGTATAGCAGGTCGACCGGCTCGAAGCCTGTGACGACCATCGGTGTTTTATATTGTTCGGCCAGCTTGTGGTAAGCAGAGTTTCCGGTGATGGCACAGACGTGTCCGGCGGTCAAAAATCCGTCTACCTTACTTCCCGGGTCCGAAAGAATCGCGTCTATGGCCGGAGGAACTGTGAACAGCGACGTGAGCAACGAGAAATTGCTTAACTTTCGCCGTTGTGCCTCTTTTAACGCCATCATATGAACAGGGGCGGTTGTTTCAAAGCCAATGGCGAAAAAGACAACTTCTTTCTTCGGATTTGTTTCCGCCAGTTCGATCGCATCGAGCGGGG
Source organism: Parabacteroides sp. AF17-3 (assembly GCF_003635445.1). Classification (NCBI taxonomy): domain Bacteria; kingdom Pseudomonadati; phylum Bacteroidota; class Bacteroidia; order Bacteroidales; family Tannerellaceae; genus Parabacteroides; species Parabacteroides sp. AF17-3. The sequence continues at coordinate 126,384 of NZ_QTMM01000008.1, forward strand.
AATAAAGCATTCGAACATCTGCACCGTGTGCTTTTGCCTGTAATAAATCTTCTTTTGTGCCCGGCACACGCATCATGTCACCAAACGAAGCCAGAATAATATCGGATTGTCCCGCCAATTCAAGTGCCTGGTCAATCAGACTAACCGGAGTCACACAAACCGGGCATCCCGGCCCGTGAAGTAGCCGGATTTCCTGTGGCAGCATCTCTTCCAGGCGGTAACGGGCAATGGCATGGGTTTGCCCGCCGCATATCTCCATGATGTGCCACGGCCGGGTCGTTACCTTTCGGATAGCCCGCAGGAGTGCCTGTACCTGTTCGTTATTTCTATATTCATCGACGTACTTCATAAGCGTTGGAGTTTCTTTAAATCTTCCAGTGTTTCTTCTGCCTCTTGTGCATTCACTACGGAGATCGCCATTCCGGCATGGGCAAGGATATAATCGCCTTCCGTCACATCGACCCATTGGATGCAAATGTTTTTGGTGATGCCGCTAAAGTCAACTCTGGCCATGGCCAGCTCAGGCTCGGAACGGTCTATGCTTATAATTTTACCAGGTATTGCCAGACACATAAGCTGATTTGTTTTTTATTAACAACTCCAAAAGTAGGCAATATGTTTGGGAAAAGGTGTGTTAAATGATACATATTATCTATTAATTTATAGATAAAAGTTATCTCTATTGTTGCCGGGTTCGGTTGTTTGTTAAACTTAAACCCTCTATATTTGTGAGCATAGTAAAACAAACAGTGTGAGAATATCGATATTGACAATCCGTGGGTTAGTGCAAGGCGTTGGCTTTCGTCCTTTTATCTATCGTATAGCAAATGAGATGAAGATAAAAGGTGAGGTCGGTAACCGGAATAACGGAGTGTCGATCCGTGCGATCCTGACTCCGGAGCAGCGGGAACTTTTTATTTCCCGGATCAGAAATGAGCATCCGGCAGTTGCTTCGATCCATAGTGTTCAATGGGAAGAAGCCGATGTTGCAGATACGGATTATCCGGATTTTATGATTACACCCAGCCGTTCCGATTCGGAGGAGGTGACGCAGGTGGCGCCCGATATCGCTGTTTGTCCCGAATGCCTTTCCGACCGGATGAGGCAGCCGCATCGCCTGCGTTATCCTTTTATCAACTGTACGCATTGCGGTCCCCGTTTCTCCATCATCCGCGATTTGCCTTACGACCGGAAGCAGACCACGATGACCGCCTTTGCCATGTGTCCCGACTGCCGGAGGGAATACACGACGGTAAGCGATCGCCGTTTCCATGCACAGCCTGTGGCCTGCAATCATTGCGGGCCTTTCTATTATGCCATATATAGTAATGTAAAGATAAAGGAGTACGATAAGTTGCTGGACCTGTCCGTCCGCCTGCTTCGTGAAGGCGAAGTGATAGCGGCGAAAGGCATTGGTGGCTATCATCTGATATGCGATGCCCTGAACGGGGAGGCGGTGGCACGTTTGCGGGCGATAAAGCAGCGTGACAGCAAGCCTTTTGCCGTTATGTTCCGCGATATGGAACATTTGCGGCATTATGCGGAGGCGGGTCCGGTCGAAGAAGACTGTCTGTCTTCCTGGCGCCGCCCGATTGTCTTGCTGAAACAAAAGAAAGCACTGGCGGACGATATAAACCGCGGCATGCGGACCTTGGGCTGTATGTTGCCTTATATGCCGTTACATGAGGATTGGTTTGCCGCCCTCGACACACCGGCCCTGGTGATGACGAGCGGCAACCTGAGCGATTACCCTATTGCCATAACTCCGGACGAAGCCGCGGAGCAGTTGTCCGGAAAAGTTGCTCTCCTGCTTCATCATAACAGGGATATTCATAACCGGGTGGACGATTCAGTCCTTCAGGTTTGCGGCGGGCAACCTTGCCTGGTGCGCCGTTCGCGCGGCTATGTACCGGAGCCATTCTTTGCCGACATTCCCGTGGAAGGTATCCTGGCTTTCGGTGCGGAGAAAGTAAATACGTTTGCCCTGGGAAAAGGGGATACCATTCTGCAAAGCCAGTATATCGGTGACCTGAAGAACTGGGAGACATTCAGCTTCTACACGGAATCGCTGGACCGCTTCCGGCATCTTTTTCGTTTTACCCCTTCTGTACTGGCTTGCGATATGCATCCTGATTATCTCTCATCGCAGGAAGCGGAGCGCGTCGCCGCACGTACCGGATTGCCTCTGCTGAAAATACAACATCATCACGCCCATGCGGCAGCCTGCATGTTGGAATATGGCTTGCATGAGAAAGTGGTTGCCATCGTCCTGGACGGGACGGGGCTGGGTGACGACGGAAAGGTCTGGGGAGGTGAGTTCTTCCTCTGCGACCGCAAAGAGTACCGCCGCCTCTCGCATTTTGAATATGTCCCGCTGCCCGGTGGCGATAAGGCGGCAGTGGAACCCTGGCGGATGGCCGTCGCTTATCTGTGGCATTATTGGGGAGATTCCGCCTGTTTCCCGGAAGGCTTTTCCGAACGGGTAGGTGCGGATAAAATCCGCCTGCTGATGACGATGATGGAGAGAGGAGTCAATACGCCCTATACCTCGGGTGCCGGCCGGCTGTTTGATGCCGTCGCCTCCCTCTTGGGGTTGTGCGACGTGTCGACCCATCAGGCCGAGGCTCCTGTAAAACTGGAGCAGGCAGCCGGCAGTGAACAGTCGGCGCGTTATCCGGTTATAATAAAGGAAGGTGTTATATCCTTCCGCCCCTTGTTTGAGGGACTGTTGAACGATTGGGCTTCCGGAGTCTCCGTCGGTGACCTGGCTGCCCGGTTCCATAATACGATGGCTTTCCTGCTGCTCGACGAGGCCGCACGCCATCTGCAACAGACCGGAGCGACCCGCGTGGTTATCTCCGGCGGCTGTTTTCAAAATAAAAGGTTGACGGAACAGTTGCAACGTTTATTTGCCGCAAAAGGTATCCCGTTGTATGTCCCGGGCCGTATACCATGTAATGACGGGGGAGTTGCCGTCGGCCAGCTGGCCATTGCCGCTTCCCGGAATAAAAAAGACTGATTATGCACGAAATGTCTATTGCACAGAGTATCGTAGAACTGGCCGAAGAACAGGCGCGAAGCCGTCATTCGGAAGCCGTCGAGGAACTGGAACTGGAAATCGGCCGCCTGGCGGGTGTGGAATTGCATACGCTTGATTTCGCACTGGAAAGCGCGGTGAAAGGTTCCCTGCTCGAACATGCTTCGATTGTTCGCCATATCATTGACGGCGAGGGCATGTGTACCGGTTGCGGGCAGACTTTCCCGATGGAGACTCTGTTCACGCCTTGCCCGGCATGCGGTTCCTATTGTGTTAAAATCATTAAAGGAAAAGAACTTCGTGTAAAATCTATTGTTATTAAATAATAAATACAAAACGCTTATGTGTGGAACTTGCGGGTGTGGAGAACACCATCATCATGAACACGACCATCATCATGAACATCATCATCACCATCACGATGAGGATAAGGTAATAACTCTTGAACAGGATATACTCCGGCGGAACAATCTGCTGGCGGAGCGCAACCGCGGTTATTTTGAGGCAAAGGAAATCTTCTGCCTGAACCTGATGAGTTCGCCCGGTTCCGGAAAGACTACGTTGCTGGAGGAAACCGTGTGCCGCCTGAAAGGCAAACTCCCTTTGTATGTCGTCGAGGGAGACCAACAGACTTCTAATGATGCCGACCGCATTGCCGCACTGGATATTCCCGTTTTCCAGGTCAACACCGGGACCGGCTGCCATCTGGAAGCCGATATGGTGAACCACGCTGTCAAACATCTGGCGCCGGCCAATCACTCGATACTTTTTATAGAGAACGTCGGCAACCTTGTTTGTCCTGCCATGTTCGACCTGGGCGAAGCAAAGAAAGTCGTTATCGTTAGCACGACCGAAGGTGACGATAAGCCGTTGAAATATCCGCATATCTTTGCAGAAGCCGATGTTTGCGTAATCAATAAGACAGACCTGGCACCTTATCTGAATACCGATATAGAGACCTTGAAGAGTAATGCTTTAAAGGTGAATCATCATTTGCAGGTGTTTGAAGTGTCGGCAACAAAAGGGGACGGCATGGATGCCTGGTGCGACTGGTTGTGCTCAGAATGTGCAAAATGTAAATAAATAACCCCTGTTTCGATGGATAAATGGATAAAAAAGCTATATTTGTTCCAGTTCAATGAATCAAAATAATCAAAGTGTTATGATTAACCGAGAATTAATCGACCCGAAGAGCATAGTCGTAGTAGGCGGCTCGAATAATGTACACAAGCCGGGTGGGCGTTTGGTACGAAATCTCCTTGATGGTAAATATAAAGGAGAACTGTATGTCGTGAATGCCAGGGAAGACGACGTGCAAGGTCTGAAATCGTATCATTCCGTGCAGGATATTCCGGATACGGAAATGGCTATCATATCGATTCCCGGTCCTTCATGTCCCGAAGCTGTTGATATCCTGGCTAAACAGAAGAATGTAAAAGCATTTATTGTGGTTTCCGCCGGTTTTGGCGAAGAGACTCACGAGGGGGCTATCCTCGAAAATCAGATGCTGGATAGTGTGAACGAAGCAGGTGCCTCCATGATTGGTCCAAACTGTATCGGACTGATGAATATGAATTTTCATGGAGTGTTTACACAGCCTATCCCCGAATTTCATCCCGACGGAGTCGACTTTGTCTCCAGTTCCGGCGGTACGGCGCTTTTCATCATTGAATCGGCATTGACAAAAGGCTTGCGTTTCTCCTCTGTATGGTCGGTTGGCAACTCCAGGCAGATTGGGGTAGAAGAGGTGATTGAGTATATGGACCGTAACTTTGACCCTGTGCTCGATTCCAAAATCAAGATGCTTTATATCGAACAAATTAAGAATCCTGATAAATTATTGTATCATGCCGCTTCGCTGATTCGCAAAGGCTGTCATATCGCAGCCATCAAAGCAGGAAGCACCGAATCGGGCAAGCGTGCTGCTTCCTCGCATACCGGTGCAATTGCCAGTTCGGATTCGGCGGTGGAGGCTCTGTTCCGTAAAGCCGGTATCGTACGTTGTTTCAGCCGTGAAGAGCTAACGACGGTTGCTTGTATTTTCACCTTGAAAGAGGTAAAAGGAAAAAACTGTGCAATCATTACACACGCCGGAGGTCCTGCCGTCATGTTGGCGGATGCTCTTTCCAAAGGCCGTCTGAATGTTCCCAACCTGGAAGGTCCGATAGCGACCGAGTTGAAATCCAAGTTATATCCCGGAGCAGCCGTTAGCAATCCGATTGATATTATCGGAACGGGAACACCGGAGCATCTGGCTACGGCAATAGACTTCTGTGAGAATAAGTTTGAGGAAGTCGATTTGATGATGGTTATTTTCGGAAGTCCCGGCCTGGTGAAACTATATGATACATACGAAGTGCTTCATAAAAAGATGGAAGAGTGTAAGAAACCAATCTTCCCGGTATTGCCTTCTATCGTAACTGCCGGCCCGGAAGTGCGCAGCTTTGTGAAAAAGGGACATGTGAATTTCTCGGACGAGGTGACTTTGGGTACGGCTCTTTCCCGTGTGATCAATACGCCGAAGCCGATGAGTACCGATATACAATTATATGGTGTCAATGTGCCCGAAGTGCGTCGTATCATTGACCAGTTGCCATCCAACGGTTATCTGGCTCCCGAACAGGTTCGCACACTGTTGGGTGCTGCCAATATCCCATTGGTGGAAGAGTTTACATCGACCGACAAAGACGAGTTGATTGCTTTTGCCAAACGTGTAAAATTCCCTGTTGTGGCAAAGGTGGTCGGTCCTGTACATAAAAGTGATATTGGCGGTGTAGCCCTGAATATCCGCAGTGAGGAGCACTTGTTGTTTGAGTTTGAACGTATGATGCGCCTGCCGGATGTGACGGCAATTATGGTACAGCCTATGCTGAAAGGGCAGGAGTTGTTCCTCGGGGCGAAGTATGAGGAAGGTTTCGGGCATGTAATCCTTTGCGGTCTGGGAGGTATTTTTGTCGAAGTACTGAAAGATGTTTCTTACGGTCTGGCTCCGTTATCCTATGACGAGACCTTTTCAATGATTCGTTCTTTACGCGGTTATCCGATTATTAAAGGTACACGCGGGCAGAAAGGTATCGACGAGCAACAATATGCAGATATTATAGTCCGTCTTTCTACTTTGCTCCGTTTTGCTTCTGAAATAAAAGAAATGGATATTAACCCGCTGGTTGCAACCGACCGGGGATTATTTGCGGTAGACGCCCGTATCCGGATAGAAAAATAATATCTCTGACAGATATTAATAAAAAGGGGAATTGAAACGTAAGCCTGTCGATTTGTTTCAATTCCCCTTCGTTTATTTGTACTACTCAGCCTGTTTTCTTCCTCTTCTTTTTCGTCCGGGAAGTGACGGCGGAATATTATCTCTGACAAATTTTTTAAAGCTACTGAGCGATACCTGGTAATACTCGGCCAGTTCGGCGTACGTAGCATTTTCTTCGTTGAGTTCCTTTTCTATCTGTTCTTTCTGTGCAAGTAGGTGGTCCATTTTGGGAGTACCTTTCGGGCGTCCGAGGGTTGTGCCCCGACTTCTGGTAATTTCCAGCGATTCTTTTGTCCGTGTCGAGATTAGTTTGCTTTCAATTTCCGAGACGAGCCCAAAAGTAAATGCTAACGTTTTGCTGTCGACATTGTTTTCAAAAGTATACCCTTCTTTGAGACAGTAAAGAGTGATCTTTTTTTCAATACATAATAATATCAAATGCATAATTTCCATCAACCTCCGGCTCAGGCGTGTGACATCGGCTACAATTAATGTATCGCCGGCCTCCATATTTTTTATAATATCTTCAAGCCTGTTCTTATGTCGTGAGGATGTTGTTCGTGTATCTTTATGCCATTTGTCTATAGTCATGTTATTGTTCGCGGCAAACTGCTCAATCGCGTTTTTTTGATTGTCACTTTGTTGCTTGTTTGAATATGTTCGTGTATAGGCAATTATCATACTATTTTTAATGTTGATACGTTTATATTATAACATATTGGCTAGCAATATGTTCATGTCTGCTTGTCCTTCTTTCTGCTGTTTCACCTCCTTTCCTTTAAATCTTGTAATTAAACAGATGCGAAAATAAACAATTAAAAAAGAACACGAAATATTTGGTGGATAAAAATAAATGCTTACCTTTGCACCGCAATCGACAATAAAGGGGTTGCAAAACGGGGTGTAGCGCAGTCCGGTTAGCGCACCTGCTTTGGGAGCAGGGGGTCCCAGGTTCGAATCCTGGTACCCCGACAAGAAAGAGAACCAACCAATTCGTTGGTTCTCTTTCTGTTTTTTTAATCTATATGATATATTATCCAAACTTTTCTTTCCTGGTTAGTTTTTTACAAATAAACTGTCATACTCTCATTTTTTTTCTTTTATATTGATTGAATCTCAATGCGTATGTCTATGATAGTTGTTTGAAATAACTATCATGGCAACTGTCATAATCCTCATTTAACTATCATATCTTCCTGTTTATCGAAAATATAAGGTGCCTGAATGTATTGTCGGTGAGCTATTTTGCATTATATATGCTTCTTTTTTTAGTGATATTATGGCTTTTTTTGCGAAGAATAAGCGGATTATTTCTCTGAGACCCCTATTTGAGTACCTTTTACACCCGGGTTTGAACTGTGCTGAGACCCGGGTGTAAAGGGAAAACAGACCCGGGTCTCAGCGTAAATGGGTCGTTATGTTGTTGAAAATAAACAATATACTGCGTGATAAAATGTAGGTGTGTTTATGATAGTATGATGGTTGTGTCGATCCGTATCATCTAAACTATCATACGATGCATGGCTTTGAATATCAATTGATGAGGTTTGTGTTATGATAGTATGACAGTTGTTTTATGTTGAGTAATTACAAGTATCTTTAGTTTGGTTATCCTGTTTTTCTTTTAATTTCAATGAAAATATTACAGTTAATGAATATAGTATTATCTTTGCAGACCGGCTGCGCGTAGAGTACAATAGTATTTTACAGATACATTGTATGTATACTTTTGATTCATGGAATTAAAACAAATAAATCTTTAAAAAGATGTATAGAACAAGAACATGTGGAAACTTGCGCCTGGCAGACGAAGGTCTGGTGGTTACTTTAGCCGGATGGGTGCAGAGAACTCGTAAGATGGGCGGTATGACGTTTGTCGATCTTCGTGACCGTTATGGTATAACCCAGCTGGTATTCAATCAGGAAGTAGATGCTGATCTTTGTGAAAAAGCAAACAAACTGGGCCGTGAGTATGTGATTCAGGTAACGGGAACTGTCAGAGAACGTTCCAGCAAGAACAAAAATATTCCGACAGGGGATATCGAACTGATTGTTTCGGAACTGAATGTTCTGAATGCCGCAGTAACTCCTCCTTTCACGATCGAAGATGAAACGGATGGCGGCGACGACCTGCGTATGAAATACCGTTATCTGGACTTGCGTCGTAATGCCGTTCGTAAGAATCTGGAACTGCGCCACCGCATGGCTTTCGAAGTTCGTAACTATCTGGATAAACAGGGATTCCTGGAAGTGGAAACTCCGGTGTTGGTAAATTCAACTCCCGAAGGTGCACGCGACTTCGTTGTTCCTTCACGTATGAATCCGGGACAGTTCTATGCATTACCGCAGTCACCGCAGACCTTGAAGCAGTTGCTGATGGTTTCCGGTTTCGACCGTTATTTCCAGATCGTGAAATGTTTTCGCGACGAAGACCTGCGTGCCGACCGTCAACCGGAATTTACACAGATTGACTGCGAAATGAGTTTCGTTGAGCAGGAAGATGTGTTGAATATCTTTGAAGGTATGGCAAAGCACCTGTTCAAGGTAATCCGTGGCATCGAAATTAAAGAGCCGTTCCAGCGCATGACCTGGCACGATGCAATGAAATATTATGGTAGCGACAAACCCGACCTGCGTTTCGGCATGAAGTTTGTCGAATTGATGGATATCATGAAAGGTCATGGTTTCTCTGTATTCGATGATGCTGCTTATGTTGGCGGTATCTGTGCAGAAGGGGCAGCAACTTATACACGTAAACAACTGGATGCGTTGACTGAATTCGTTAAACGTCCGCAGGTAGGAGCGAAGGGTATGGTATATGCCCGCGTAGAAGCCGATGGCAGCGTGAAGTCGAGCGTAGACAAATTCTATACACAGGAAACATTGCAACAGATGAAGGAAGCCTTCGGGGCAAAACCGGGCGACCTGATCCTGATCCTTTCAGGCGATAATGCGATGAAGACCCGCAAACAGCTTTGCGAATTGCGTCTTGAAGTGGCGAGCCAGTTGGGATTGCGCGATAAGAACAAGTTTGCTTGTCTGTGGGTGGTTGACTTCCCTCTGTTCGAGTGGAGCGAAGAAGATCAGCGTTTCTATGCTATGCACCATCCGTTCACCTCTCCGAAGCCGGAAGATATTCCGTTGCTGGATAGCGATACGGGTGCCGTACGTGCTAATGCTTACGATATGGTTATCAATGGTGTTGAAGTGGGTGGAGGTTCTATCCGTATCCATGACAGCAAATTGCAGGATAAGATGTTTCAGTTGTTGGGATTTACCGAAGAAAGAGCACAGTCTCAGTTCGGCTTCCTGATGAATGCTTTCAAGTATGGTGCGCCGCCTCATGGAGGTCTGGCTTATGGTCTGGACCGTTGGGTGTCTTTATTTGCCGGTCTCGATTCAATCCGCGACTGTATCGCTTTCCCGAAAAACAATTCCGGTCGCGATGTCATGCTCGATGCTCCGTCTGTTATCGACGACGTGCAGCTGGATGAATTGTGTCTGAAAGTAGACGTAAAAGAATAAATTATGATACGGATAAAGGATGTTCTGAAAGAATTGGAGCAATACGCTCCGTTGCCATTGCAGGAAAGCTTTGACAATGCGGGTGTGCAGGTAGGTGATGTGAACCAGCTTGCCACCGGTGCGCTTCTTTGCCTGGACGTTACCGAAGAGGTGGTCGACGAGGCGATAGAAATGGGGTGTAACCTGATTATTTCACATCATCCTTTAGCCTTTAAAGCATTCAAGTCGTTGACCGGTTCCACTTATATCGAGCGATGTATGATAAAGGCATGCAAGTATGACCTGGTGATCTATGCCGCCCATACCAACCTCGATAATGCTGCCGGAGGTGTTAACTTCCGTTTGGCGGAACTGATCGGATTGGAAAATGTACGTGTGCTGAGTCCTCAGAAAGGAGCCTTGCTGAAACTGGTTACTTTCGTGCCTGAGGTGTATGCGGAGTTGGTACGGACTACCTTGTTCAATGCCGGTGCCGGTACTGTCGGGGCCTATGATTCATGTAGTTTCAATCTGGCAGGCAAGGGGACTTTCCGTGCTGGAGAAGGTACAAATCCGTTTTGTGGTGAAGTGGGAGAGTTGCATGTGGAGCGCGAAATCCGCATCGAGACGATATTACCTGCTTTTCGTAAATCGACGATTACACGCGCCCTGCTTTCGGTCCATCCGTACGAAGAACCTGTGTTCGATTTCTATCCTTTGAATAATACCTGGGACCAGGTCGGTTCGGGGATAGTGGGAGAGTTGCCCGAAGAAGAGGACGAGTTGGTTTTTCTGCAACGGATAAAAGACCTCTTTCAGGTCGGTTGCGTGAAGCATTCGGCTTTTACAGGCAAGCCGATACGTGAAGTGGCCTTGTGTGGCGGCAGTGGTGCATTCCTGATAAAAGATGCGATAGCCTACGGTGCGGACGTGTTCATTACAGGTGAGGCCAAATACAATGACTTTTATGATGTAGAGGATCGTATTCTGCTGGCTGTAATAGGCCATTATGAATCCGAAGTATGTACAAAAGACATCTTTTATAACATAATATCGAAAAAATTCCCTACCTTTGCCGTACATTTTTCGAATGTTAATTCAAACCCGGTAAAATATTTATAGAATGGCTACAGATAAACAATCAGCTGAAAAAGAGTATACAGTTGAAGAAAAGCTTTCTACGCTTTATCAACTTCAGACGATGATGACTGAAATTGATAAGATCAAAACGCTTCGTGGAGAGCTTCCCCTGGAAGTTCAGGACCTGGAAGATGAGATTGCAGGATTGGAAACCCGTCTTCAGAACTATCAGTCGGAGATCCAGGATTATGAGAGTGCTGTTGTTGAACAGAAACACAGAATTACAGAATCTACCGGACTGATCGAGAGATATAAATCGCAACTGGATAACGTGCGCAACAACCGCGAATTTGATAATCTGTCAAAGGAAATCGAATTCCAGGGACTTGAAATCGAATTTTCTGAAAAGAAGATCCGCGAATTCGGCGAAGCGATTAACCATAAGAAAGAAGAGATTGCCCAGCTTACCGAAAGACTGGACGGCCGTAAGGCTGACCTGGTTCAGAAAAAAAGTGAACTGGAAGAAATCATTTCTGAAACAAAGCAGGAAGAAGAAAGACTGCGCGAAAAGGCTAAAAAACTGGAAACAACAATCGAACCCCGTTTGCTGACTGCATTCAAGCGTATCCGTAAAGGTGCCCGCAACGGTTTGGCTGTCGTTTATATCCAGCGTGATGCCTGCGGCGGTTGCTTCAACAAGATTCCGCCTCAGAAACAGATGGATATCAAGTTGCGTAAGAAAGTGATCGTTTGCGAATATTGCGGACGTATCATGATCGACCCGGAACTGGCAGGTATAGAAGATTAAAATTACATCTATAATTTTTAAGGCACGGATTACACGGATTAACACGGTTCTTATTTGATTAGACTGTGGAATCTGCGTAATCCGTGCCTGATTTTTTTGTACCAATGAGGAATATTGTCCGTACATACATAGAGAAACAACAGTTGTTGTCCGGTGACGGGCCTGTGCTGGTTGGTTTGAGTGGGGGAGCCGATTCGGTAGCCTTGCTTGCTTTGCTTGTGCAGCTCGATTATCCTTGTGTCGCCCTGCATTGTAATTTTCATCTGCGCGGCGACGAGTCTGTCCGCGATGAACAGTTTGCCCGGGAGATGGCACGTACACTGGATGTTCCTTTCTATAAAATAGACTTTGATACTACGGCTTATGGAGTCGAACATCATCTTTCTATCGAGATGGCGGCCCGCGAACTGCGTTATAACTGGTTTGAAGAGATGAGGCTGCGTTTGGGTGCACAAGCGATTGCCGTGGCCCATCATCGCGACGACAGTGTGGAAACCGTATTGATGAACCTGGTCCGTGGCACAGGAATCCGTGGGTTGGGAGGGATCCGGCCTAAAAACGGTTATGTGGTGCGTCCTTTGCTGGCTGTCAGCCGTAGCGAGATACTGGACTGGCTTGCTGAACAGCAGCTATCTTATGTAACCGACAGCACGAACTTGTCGGATGCCTATACACGTAACTTTATCCGTCTGCGTGTACTTCCTTTGCTGGAAGAGTTGAATCCTTCTGTAAAAGCGGCTATTGCGCGTACAGCCGATCATCTGGCCGAAACAGAGGCTATCTATCTGCATGTGGTGGAAAAGGCGCGCCGGGAATTGGTGAAAGAAGATCTCCGTATCCCGATTGCCTGCCTGATGGATTATCCTTCTCCGGCAACGATCCTGTATGAATTGCTGAAACCTTACGGTTTTATCCGGCAGGTGGCCGACGATGTGTTCCGTTCGCTGACGGGAGAATCGGGCAAAATGTTCTACTCGACCGACTATCGCTTGCTGAAAGACCGTGAATATTTGCTGCTTTCGCCTGTAAAGAAAGAAGAAGAGCAGGAATATACTTTTACCGCAGATGATATCGTAGAAGAGGTCTGGCGGGGTCCGGTTGAACTTTCTTTCTTTAAATCTGTTATTACTACTGACTTCTGTTTCCGAAAGGATAAACGTATCGCCTATTTTGATTACGACAAACTCTCGTTTCCCCTGACACTTCGTAAATGGAAAGAAGGTGATTGGTTTATTCCCTTTGGAATGAAAGGCCGTAAGAAACTGAGCGATTATTTCTCAGATCATAAATTCAGCCGCATGGACAAAGAGCAGACATGGCTCCTTTGTAGCGGTGAAAACATCCTCTGGATTGTGGGAGAGCGCTCTGACAATCGTTTTTGTATCGACAAAACGACTAAGAGTGTGCTGGTTGTGAATTTTTTTTCGACAAAAATAATAGAATAATTAAAAATGTTCTTACATTTGCAAAGATTTGCTCCGCAGATGTGTTACTAATGATTCAAATTAGCTAAACAATCCGGTTTTTTACATTGAAATTTTTATTATCAAAAACTATTAAGATACAATGATAGCGGTAATGCACGTATTGTATAATCTTTTATCGTGTACCGTTTTATTTACTCACTTCTCAATATGCAGAAATATAACATTCTAGAACTAAATGAAAAACTCCTTCCTGAATTGCAGAGTATAGCGGAAGAGTTGGGAATTAAGAAAATAAGTTCTTTGAAAAAAGAAGAACTTGTTTATCGCATTCTTGATGAACAGGCTATCTCATACGCAGGTCAACAGGCAGAAAAGGAGAAAGAAAAAGAAGCTAAGAAGGCTGAAAAGCAGACAAAAGCAAAGAAACCTTCTAAAACGGCTGCTGCAAAAGCGCCGAAGGCTGAAAGCAAACCGAAAGCTGTAAAAGCTGAAGCTGCTGAGGTTGCCGCCCCTAAAGCCACGCAACCCGTTGAAGAAAAGCAGGCAGCTGTAGTTGCAGAAAAAAAGGAACAACCCGAACGTAAGAAAAGAGTACGTATTGAAAAGAAGGAAAAAGTAGCTGGTGCAGTTGCTCCGGCTAATCAGACGGACGAAGTGAAAGTTTCGAAAACTCCTCAGACTGTCACAACGGAAGTGGTTGTAGAAAAGCCTTTATTACCTCCGGTTGTAGTTGAAGGCGCTCCCGAAGAGTTGCCGGTAGTCGAAACGGCTCCCGTAGCTCCGGCGTCCCCCGCAGAACCGGTCGTTGAAAAGGCTTCGGAAGTACCGGCAGCAGAGGCTCCGGCAGCGAACGAACCTAAAAGGGTTGTATTCAGACACCCGGACACCAAGTCGGTTCTCGACCAACTCTTCCCGTTCTCTCCTTCACCTGCCAAACAGGAAAAAGCTGCACCGCAGCAACCTGAACCGCAGGCCGCTCCGCAACCGCAGCAACAGAACACGCCCCGTCAGAATAACAACAACAGACAGAACAACCAGAATAACAACCACAATAATCAGCGCAACAATAACAATAATAATGCATCGCAGGAAAAGCAATACGAGTTTGACGGTATCCTGATCGGTACAGGCGTATTGGAAATGATGCAGGATGGTTATGGTTTTCTGCGTTCTTCCGATTATAACTATCTGACTTCACCGGACGATATTTATGTATCGCAGTCGCAGATCAAACTGTTCGGACTGAAGACTGGTGACGTGGTGGAAGGTGCTATCCGTCCGCCGAAGGAAGGTGAAAAATATTTCCCGCTGGTAAAAGTGGACAAGATCAACGGCCGTTCGCCGGAAGAAGTGCGCGACCGCGTTCCTTTCGATCATCTGACACCGCTTTTCCCGGATGAAAAATTCATGCTTACAGCACGCAAGGCTCCGAAAGTATACGACAATATCGCTGTTCGCGTAGTCGACCTGTTCTCGCCGATCGGTAAAGGACAGCGTGGTCTGATCGTTGCACAGCCTAAGACCGGTAAAACCATGTTGCTGAAAGATATCGCCAATGCGATTGCAGCAAACCATCCGGAAGTCTATATGATCATTCTGTTGATCGACGAACGTCCGGAGGAAGTAACCGATATGGCTCGTAGTGTCGATGCGGAAGTGATCGCTTCTACTTTCGATGAACCGGCAGAACGCCACGTAAAGATTGCCGAAATCGTTTTGAACAAGGCAAAACGTATGGTTGAATGCGGTCACGATGTAGTGATCCTGTTAGATTCCATTACTCGTCTGGCACGTGCTTACAACACAGTTCAGCCGGCTTCCGGTAAGGTTCTTTCCGGTGGTGTGGATGCGAACGCGTTGCAGAAACCGAAACGTTTCTTTGGTGCAGCCCGTAATATCGAAAACGGCGGTAGCCTGACGATTCTGGCAACAGCATTGACCGAGACTGGTTCTAAGATGGACGATGTGATCTTTGAAGAGTTCAAGGGTACAGGTAATATGGAATTGCAGTTGGATCGCAAGCTGTCCAACAAACGTATTTATCCGGCTGTCGACATTACTGCTTCAAGTACTCGTCGCGACGACCTGTTGCAGGATGAAAGTACATTGAACCGTATGTGGATCCTTCGTAAATATCTGTCGGATATGAACTCGATCGAAGCGATGGAGTTTGTAAAGAAACGTATGGAACAGACTTATGACAATATGGAGTTCCTGGCTTCCATGAACGGATAATTCATTCGGAATCAAAGAAAATATATCGAAAGTCCCATAGGATTTTTTAATTAGCCCGGAGTTTTCTTGACTCCGGGTTTTTTATGCTGAAGGGGAATATGCGGATAAATAAAAACCCCAAGCATGGCTCGGGGCTATTTTCAGAAGTCTCTATGAGGCTATTCTATTTGTCTGTATTGTATTTCGATAGATTATTAAGATTCTTTCCGGGGCCTTCCGCGGCGGTTGCCGCTTTTGGGGTTGCCTCCCGGACGTTTGTTTCCGGGGTTTCTTCCTCCGTTATTACCATCTTTCCGGGGACGTCCGCGTCCGCGGCGCATGTTTCCGTACTTTTCAGGTTCGTATAGCGGGGTTTCGCCGAACTTCGGGTCGATAGGAATCTTATAAACTTCTTTTTCCAGGAAGTCTTCAATACGTTTGAATTGTGCCTGCTCTTCAATGCTGATGAATGTGATGGCTAATCCTTCGCCTCCGGTACCACGGGCGGTACGGCCGATGCGGTGTACGTAATCTTCCGGGTCGTGGGGGATATCGTAGTTAATCACCAGTTTGATGTCGTTGATGTCGATACCGCGCGAAACAACATCGGTTGCCACCAGTATATCGATATGTCCGTTCTTGAATTCTTTCATTACTTCCTCGCGCTGCGACTGCTCCAGGTCGGAGTGCATGGCAGCTACATTGAACTTCATCCGTTTCAGGGTGGAGGCAAGTTCTTTCACTTTCATTTTGGAGGAAGAGAAAATAATGACACGCTGCGGGCGGCTTTGCAGGAACAGGTCTTCGAGTATCTTTAGCTTCTGAGGATCATAGCAGATATAGGCCGTCTGCATAATTGTTTCGGGAGGACGTGAGATGGCGATTTTGACTTCTTCGGGATTCTTCAGGATTGTTTTTGCTAACGTCCGGATTTTGGGAGGCATGGTAGCCGAGAACATGATAGTCTGACAAGTAGGAGGCAGTTGTTTGTATACCTGCATGATGTCGTCGTAAAATCCCATATCCAGCATACGGTCTGCTTCATCCAGTACAAAATAGGAAACCTGTGAAAGGTCTACCGTTCCCAGTTTCAGGTGGGACAACAAACGTCCCGGAGTGGCGATAACAATATCGGCCCCCAT
Organism: Parabacteroides sp. AF17-3; assembly: GCF_003635445.1. Lineage (NCBI taxonomy): Bacteria > Pseudomonadati > Bacteroidota > Bacteroidia > Bacteroidales > Tannerellaceae > Parabacteroides > Parabacteroides sp. AF17-3. The sequence continues at coordinate 142,858 of NZ_QTMM01000008.1, forward strand.
TTCCATACCACGCTTCTGTTGCTCCCAGGCAACTCCGTCGGTACCACCGTATACGGCCACAGCCGATACCGGAACAAAATATGTAAAACCTTCGATCTGCTGGTCTATCTGCTGGGCCAACTCGCGGGTTGGAGCCATGATAACTGCATTGACCGCATTGTCAGGATGATTGCCTTTACTTAATTGATTAATTAATGGCAGCACGTAGGCTGCTGTTTTCCCTGTACCGGTTTGTGCGCAGGCAATAATATCCTTCCCTTCTAAAATAACAGGAATCGTTAATTCCTGTACAGGAGTTGTATCCTGAAAATTCATAGCATCGAGTCCGTCCAATACGGCCTCTTCTAAATCCAATTCGTCAAATCTCATCTTCTATCATTAAATTCTCCGTAAAGGTAAATAATATTTGTCAAATTCTACAATAGTAACACCGGCTCTTGTAACAATTGTCCTGTAAATTTCTGTAAGCGTTGAAAATTGATATATCTATATAGTGGGGTAACATAAAAAATTAATATCTTTGCCCACATTGGAAAAATAGCGAGTTATATTATGGGAACAGATGATAGCTGTAACAGCTCTCAAAAGAAAGTAACCTTAAATGAGCCGGATACTGTTCATGAGTTACTGAATACGATATTAGATCATTTGCCACTGGGTGTATTTGTAAAAGATCCGGAAGATCATTTCAATTATCTTTACTGGAATAAATTTATGGAAGAGATAACGGGGATCGATACTTCCCAGATCGAGGGACATGATGACTCTGAAGTGTATTATAATGCCTTGATGTCGGTAGAGGAACGACTGGAGGTAGATAAGAAGGTCATCAGTTCGGGAAAGGTGGCCGAATTTCACGGCTGGCTCAAGGATGCTTCCGGCGCGATGAAATATCTTGAAGTAGAAAAGTATCCGATTTCTTTAAGCAATGGAAAACCTTTGTTGTTGGCTTTGTGGAGTGATGCCACTGTTAAGCGGGCAATAGAAAAACGTCTCGAAGATGAGCGTGATAAGGCGGAAATGGCTGATAAGTTGAAATCAAAATATCTGGCAGACATGAGTCATGAGATCCGTACGCCGTTGAATGCAATAACCGGTTTTTCAGAAATGATGGCGTTTGCGGATACGGACGAGGAGCGTATGTCTTATTACGAGATCATCAAGGCGAATAATCAATTGCTTATGCAGCTTATCAACGATATTCTGGACTTGTCGAAGATTGAGGCGGATGCGATAAAGATTAGTTATGCTCCGATCGACCTGAACGAGATGATGGATACGACCTATGCTTCCGTAAAGCCCCGTATGCCGAAAGATGTGAAGTTGATTCTGGAAAAAGGATTGGACAGCTGTACCTTTGGAACCGATTATATCCGCTTACTCCAATTAGTGAATAACCTGGTCAATAATGCGATCAAGAATACTAAAAAGGGAAGTATTACGATGGGGTATAAGGCGCTGGAAGATGGCCGGCTGAATTTCTATGTGAAGGATACCGGACAGGGGATAGCCGAGGAGCAGCTACAAAACCTCTTTAACCGCTTTGTTAAAGTCAATGACTATGTGGAAGGTATCGGCCTGGGACTTGCTATATGCAAAGGACTCGTTACTAAAATGGGAGGCTCGATCCGTGTAGAATCGCAACTAGGGGAAGGTTCCACTTTTTCGTTTATCCTGCCTTCACGAGAAGAATGAGGATATACTTTTATTTATAGTAGCGTTTGTAAATCTGATCGTATAACCCGCTTTCTTTGATTTGTGACAGCCAGCTGTTCAGGCTGTCGAGCAGGATAGGGGAGTCTTTGCGTACCGCCCACGACTGGAGTTGGGTGAAACTGATATCCGTGTCGATATCTATTTCCGGTAAATTTCCTTTAGATACGCGGGCTATTTGCTGGTCGCATACGGCATAGTCGATGTCGCCTTTGGCAACCATAATAGCCAGCTGTTCGCTGGAATAAAGTTCATCTTCTTTCACATAGATTGTATCTCCTATTTCGTGTGCCAGATTTTGCAGGCGCAGTAAGGCGGGGGAGTTTTTCGGAATATACAAGGTCTTTTGTGCCAGGTCGAGTTGATTACGGATCGGTTTGATGCCGTTATTGGCTTCTTCCGTGCGTTGCACTAGTACTTGTTTATTGAAGACGATCGGATCGGTGAACAGATAGTCCTCTTTGATGTCGCTGGTGATAGGAATATTGCGGGCGATTACGTCGCATTGGTTATTGGATAATTGTTTGAAACTTTCGGCCAGGCTCATCTCCAGCTGAGTCTGTACTTCCAGTCCGGATAAAGCGGAGATGGCCTGGCTCAGTTCGTATTGGAAACCTTCGATCGTATCGCCGGCTACATAATAGCCGGACTGGTTATATTCGGTAACCAGTCGCAGAATACCTTCTGACTTAATTTCCGGATAATCCCTGGGTGGGACAGGTTCCTGCTTGTACGGCCATAAACGGAACATGGCTATCAGTACGCATGCCAAGAGGGCAATATAGACTACCAGTAACTTCCGGGATTTCATACGGCTTAGTTATTGAATGTAACGGCAATACCCATTTTCAACACCATCGGATTCAACGGATAGTGTGCCAGGGAGAAATAGTTCGGATCAGCAAACTTACTGCTCAGGTTGTAAGCCATCACAAAGAACCGGGCCTGTTTCAGGTGGAAGTTTACGTAGGCGTTAACCAGTGGATAATTACCGACTTTTACTTCATCCTGAACCTGGAACTGCTGTGTTGCCGGTTCGTAGTAAGGTGCATAATAAGCTGTATTATAATATACATTGGCACCTAGCTGTACGGTCAGTACTTTCGCCACCTTGACGGCCAGATACATATTTGAATAGGCACTTAATGACGGAAGCGGGAGTACGCTTTCATCGCTGCTTAACTGCCAGCATGCTTCATTTTCCCAGCCGAAAGCACGGAAGCGGAAGTCTTGTTTGATGCGTGCACTGACTACCTGTAAGTTGCTGCCATGCTGTACCGGGAATCCCTGTTTATTGAAATAGATATAATTCTGAATACTTTCCACTCCGGCTTTCAAAGTAGTCTTTGAAGATTCCAGATACACTTCACCGCCCGCATAGATTTGCTGCGTCATGTTAAAGTTGGGGTTATCCCACCAGTAATAACGGGAATGGTTATGGCGCATGTAAAAGGCCGGCGTTACATTCTTTATATAGGCGTCTGCTTTGATCACAGCATCTTTATTGAACAACTTGAAACGGGTTTGCAAATCCCCGGTAACACGGAACTCACCGACGTCGCTACCTACCATACAAAGTTCTCCGCGTGCATTATAGGTCAGGATGCTACCCTGGCGTTTGGAAAGTTCGGCTCCAACGTAAGTAGAAAACTCGTCGTAAAGCTTTGCCGTAGGCAGGTTCTTCAGGTCGATATTATCAACAGAGAAGTATGGACCCCGGCCATATTCGCCATAATCGAGCCCTTCTATTCTGGGTTCCAGTTTGAACCGGCGTTTTTCGAGTCTGACGAAAGCTGTCAAACCAAACTTAACCCAGTCCTGGAAACCTTCACGCAGGGAAAGTCCGATCGTATTTTTCAGATTCCATGAAGATGTCTGGTCGTTGAGTGTAGCTCCTAGTCCATAAATACGTGGGAAACGCAGGCCGTTGTCGTCGACTATATAGGACGAATCCATCAGCGCCGTATTGTCGGCGATGAACCGGCGACGGTTATCTTCATAATCGATCGTATGGATAATGCTGGATACCGGGACGAACATTTCTTTGGGATTCCCTTCTTCATCCTCTTCCTCCAACTCACGTGTGAAACCGAGGTTATAACGCTGGGTCAGGAAATACCGTTTCCCGCGAACACGGTTCCAGGCATTGGTCAGATAACGTATGTCGTACGATTTTGTATCGGAGGGACGTCCTTCCGGGAAATACTCGTCGGGATGACTGATGGTTGAGTCGTTTGCCATTCCTCCGTTTTCGTAGTTTACGAAGTTGAAGTTGCTCAGGTAGGCATGCATTTCGTACCGGTCGGTCTGGTAGCTGCCGAAGAAACGGTAGCTTAACAGTTTATTACCGTTGTTTTTATAATGTCCGCGGCCATAAATATAGTCGATATCGGCACCCACATTGATCTTTTTACCGAAATTCATGGTCATGGTTCCTTTCAACTGTTCTTCTTTGTTTGTACTACCGCCGGCGGTGGTGTACAGAACGTTGGTATAAGGAATCTTTGTGTTGTAGAAATAAGCGTTTTCCGGCGTTGTGATATAGTAATCGTAGGCATCGGCGAAGATAAAATCGCGTGCTTCCTGCCGTTCGGAGAATATTTTCGTCTGTGCCGGTGCTCCCAGGTTAGCCAGGTAACCGATGGCGAGCGATTTACTTTCCACCAGTGTCGAGTTGCTGAAATTCAGCTTGTTCGTATCCAGTGGCGCCACATATGCCTCACCCAGGGAAGGGGTAAGCCGATAGGCGGTTATACGCTTTGAATTTAAGGCGGCACTATCCGCTACCAGCAGACTGTCCGGTATATCTTTCTGAGAAGAAGTCAGGTTTGACAAGGAGAAGCCGCCACGTTTTCCTCCACCTTTCTGATCTGCCCTGCTGGCTCCACGTTGGGCCTGAACGGTTGTGGCAGATACTATCAGCAATAATAATATGTATAAGCAATGCTTCATGGGTTGCAAAGATAAAACAAAAGGGCATTTCTACGAAAGAAACGCCCTTCTTTATATTCTTTTTGCAAGATTACATTTTCTGTATAATTTCCATCCCCTTCTTGATGGCGGCTTCGTTCATCGGGATTAACTTGTGGTGACGTTCGGGCAGGGACTTCTTCAGACCCAGCAATACGTTTTCAAGTTTCACCATCGGAACGATCTTCAGCAGACCACCCAGGATAAGCATATTGAATGCTTTTTCATTCTTCATTTCGGTAGCTGCGTCCATAGCATCCACACGATAAACGCTGATATCCGTACGTTTCACCGGAGTATGGATTCCATATCCGTCATAGATCAGGATACCACCCGATTTTACTTTGCTTTCGAACTTGTCCATGGAAGGCTGGTTCAGGATGATCGCGATATCGTATTCGTTCAGGATCGGAGAACTGATCGGGTCGTCGCTCAGGATAACGGTCACGTTAGCCGTACCGCCACGCTGTTCAGGCCCGTATGAAGGCATCCAGCTAACCTCTTTGCCTTCCATCAGTCCGGAATAAGCAAGTATCTTACCCATCGACAGAACACCTTGTCCACCAAAGCCTGCTATAATTATTTCTTGTTTCATGTCGTTTTTGTATTTACTTATTCTTTATTTTTTAGATCACCCAGCGGATAGAACGGGAACATGTTTTCCTCCATCCATTTGTTTGCTTTTTCAGGTGTCATCTTCCAACCGGATGAACAGGTGGAAACGAATTCGACAACTGACGTGCCTTTGCCTGCCATAGAGTTTTCGAAGGCTTTGCGAAGCATCTTCTTGGCTTTACGAACGGCGGCGGCTGTCTGTACGCTCTGGCGGGTAACCAGACAGGTTCCTTCCAGCTGAGCCAGCAGATCACCGATCTTCAATGGGTAACCGTTCAGGGCGATGTTACGGCCGTATGGGCAAGTGGCTGTCGGCATACCTTCCAGTGTGGTAGGAGCCATCTGTCCGCCGGTCATACCATAGATGGCATTGTTCACGAATACGATCACAATGTTCTCACCGCGGTTGGCAGCATGGATGGTTTCGGCTGTACCGATAGCGGCCAGGTCGCCGTCACCCTGATAGGTGAAGACCATCTTTTCCGGATTCAGACGTTTGATGGCAGTAGCAATCGCCGGAGCACGTCCGTGAGCTGCTTCTTCCCAGTCTATATCCAGATAGTTATATGCGAAAACGGCGCAACCCACCGGGGAGACACCGATTGTTTTTTCTTCCATTCCCATTTCGGCGATCACTTCGGCGATCAGCTTATGTATCACACCGTGGCTGCAACCGGGACAGTAGTGCATGGGATTGTCGTTCATCAATTCCGGTTTTGTATAGACCAGATTCTCCGGTTTAATTATTTCGTTGAGTTCCATAATTGTTACTAAATTAACTAATAAATCTCAGTAGATATTGAACAAGTCTGAAGCATATGGCTGCTCCGCCGCAATAGAGAAATACGTGACGGTCGTCGACGGCAAAGTAGCAGATAATCGCTGCTGCCGCCAATACCATGAACAGGATTGTCAATATGCTGTCTGTTTTACTTCCGCGTGTCATCGATAATTCTTAATTTTCAATTCTCAATTATCAATTCCTTAAGCGCGTTCAGTACTTCATCCGGAGTGAACACGATACCACCCAGGCGGCCGAAGTGTTCAACCTTTACTTTTCCGTTTACAGCCAGGCGGATATCTTCCACCATCTGGCCGGCATTCAGTTCGACGGAAAGCATGCCTTTTACCTTTTCGGCATAATCGGCAATGGCTTTTTTCGGGAACGGCCACAGCGTGATCGGGCGCAACAGGCCGAGTTTGATACCTTCGGCACGTGCGATCTCCACAACTTTCTGACAAATACGTGCGGAAGAACCGAAGGCAACCAGCAGATATTCCGCATCGTCGCAATGGAACTCTTCGTAGCGTACTTCGTTTTCTTCAATCTTACGGTATTTAGCCTGGAAGCGGAGGTTGTTCTCTTCCATTTTGGCCGGGTCGAGCTCCAGTGAAGTGATCACGTTCGCTTTGCGGCTTTTCAGTTTGCCCTGTGCGGCCCACGGACATTCGGCGATGATTTCAGCTTCTGTCTTACGCGGACGGAAAGGAGGCATCACCACTTTTTCCATCATCTGGCCGATGATACCGTCGGCAAGGATAATAGCCGGATTGCAATATTTGAAGGCAAGGTCGAAACCCAGTCCGACAAAGTCTGCCATCTCCTGTACGGAAGAAGGGGCCAGGGTAATCAGGCGATAGTCACCGTGTCCGCCACCTTTCACAGTCTGGAAGTAGTCTGCCTGGCTTGGCTGGATTGTTCCCAGGCCGGGACCGCCACGCATGACGTTTACAATCAGACAAGGAAGTTCCGCCCCTGCAATATAGGAAACACCTTCCTGTTTCAGGCTGACGCCGGGGCTGGAAGATGAAGTCAATACACGTTTACCTGTTCCGGCACCGCCATACACCATATTGATCGCTGCCACTTCGCTTTCAGCTTGCAGTACTACCATACCGGTAGTTTCCCAGGGCATTTCAGCCATCAGGGTTTCCAGGATCTCCGATTGCGGAGTGATAGGGTATCCGAAGTATCCGTCGGCACCGTAGCGGATAGCTGCGTGGGCGATGGCTTCGTTCCCTTTCATTAATTTTATCTCTTCTGCCATATCTGTTTTATATTTTTACTTTGTAAATGGTTAGACAGCCGTCGGGACAAACCAATCCGCAACTGGCGCAACCGATGCAAGCATCCGGGTTTTTCATGTACACATAATGGTACCCTTTGTTGTTCACTTCACGCGGGTGTAATTCCAGAACATCGCTGGGGCAGGCAACCACACATAAGTTGCACCCTTTGCAGCGTTCCTGGTTTACAACGACCGCTCCTTTTATCTTTGCCATAGTATAACTAATTATGTTTTATGTCGTGTAGGTCGGCAAAGTTAAGAACTAATGTTGTAAAAACAAGGATTGTTTAGTTTTTTAATAGTCGTTAGCCTCTAATGATGACAGATAGCCAATGAATAGTAATGGCTGTCTGTCAAATTTCATCTGTAGACAGTCCGTAACGCTTCATTTTGTTAAACAACGTTTTCCGGCTGATAGCAAGAGCCTCGGCTGTCAGTGTCCGGTTGAAGTTGTGCTTCTTTAGGGCTTCCAGAATCAGTTCCTTTTCCATTTGCGCATTGATTTCGCGGATGCTTCCTCCGCTTCCGGCGATGGTTGCTTCTTCCGTCGAATCATATCCTTTTACCCGGTCGGGCAAATGTTCGGGGCGGATCGTACCGTCCGTACATAAGATCATCGCGCTTTGCAGGGCATTCTCCAGGTCACGCACATTGCCGGGCCAGTCGTAGGAAGAGAGTAGCTTTACCGCTTCGGGAGTGATAGACTGCACATCGAGGCTCAATGCCTGGTTGTATTTACGGATAAAGAAATTAGCCAGCAGGGGAATATCTTCTTTCCTTTCCCTGAGCGGGGGAAGGATCAGGGTAAATACATTCAGACGATACAACAGGTCGAGACGGAAATGTCCGTCTTTTACTTCATCGTCCAGATTACGGTTGGTGGCGGCTACGATACGCACATCTACCGGTATCGCCTTCTTTCCGCCGATTCGGGTGATCTTCCGCTCTTCCAGCACACGGAGCAATTTAACCTGTGCATCCAGGGGAAGTTCTCCCACTTCGTCGAGAAACAATGTCCCGCCGTTTGCCCGCTCGAAAGTGCCTGCCTTTGCTTCTTTGGCATCGGTAAAGGCACCGCGTTCATGGCCGAATAGTTCGCTTTCCATCAATGTCAGGGGAATGGCGCCGCAGTTGATGGCAACGAAAGGGCCGTTCGCCCGCAGGCTGTTGTGGTGGACGGCACGGGCGATCAGTTCTTTTCCCGTACCGCTCTCGCCGTGGATCAGGACGGTCGCATTGGTTTCCGCTACCCTCAGGACCTGTGCCATCACTTGTTTCAGTCCTGTGTTCTCGCCGATCACGTTACTTCGTTTTTCCCCCAGTGTCTTTTTCAGGGTGGAGATTTCACCTTTCATGCGGCTGTGTTCGACGGCACGTTTGACGATGAGTAATAATTTATCGTTGTCGAAAGGCTTTTCTATAAAGTCGTAAGCCCCTTTCTTCACAGCGTCGACGGCGAGGGAGATGGAACCGAAGGCGGTCACAAAAAGGACAACCTGGGTTGGGGAGATACGCCTGATCTCCTCCAATGCTTCCACACCGGTCAGTACCGGCATCTGCTGGTCCAGCAGAATAACGTCGGGCTGGAAGGAGAGGAGAGCCTCTACCGCCTCCCGTCCGTTTTCGACGGGCATTACATCATATCCTTCATCGGTCAGCAAACGGGCGATCATCTTGCGGATGCGCGGTTCGTCGTCGGCAACTACTATTTTTGCTTTCATATGCGTTGCGGTAATTTTATATTCATACAAGTGCCCTTGTCCGGCACGCTTTTTACTTCGATCTCGCCTTCATGGCGGTTGATGATACCGTAGCAGATGGCGAGCCCGAGTCCGGTTCCTTCTTCCTTGGTCGTGAAGAAGGGGTTGAATACATTCTCGATGTTCTTCTGTTCGATCCCCTTGCCGCTATCTTCAAATGAGATGATCAGGTAACGGGAATGGGTATTGATGGGAGTTCCCTTTTCTATACTTATTATTAATGTACGCGAGCGTTCCGGCGGATTCTTCCCCATCGCTTCGACGGCATTCAGGATGATATTCAGGAAAACCTGTTTCAGCTGTTCCGCATCCCCCTGGATGGTCGTGTTGTCGGTGAAATATTCGAATTCCACCTCTACGTTTTGTTTGCGTAATGTATTGGTCACCAGCAGGAGCGTCTGGTTGATCAGCTGTTCAATATTTATATCGGACGTGTTCAGGTCGGACGGACGGGCGAAAGACAACAGACCTTGTACGATCTTGTTGATACGTTCCACTTCCGAGATCAGCTCCGTCACCATTTCGCTTTTTACTGGGTCGGCGCTGAAGTCTTTGCTCAGATATTGTATCGTGCTCCGGATGGCTGTCAGCGGGTTACGTATCTCATGGGCCGCCCCGGCTGCCAGTTCGCCGAGTGTTGCCAGGCGGTCGGTACGGTACATCTTTTTCAGACGTTCGGTCTGCTGCTCGTAAAGCGAAGCATGTTCGATGGCGAATGTAGCCTGGTTGATCAGGATGGAAAGCAGGTTCAGTTCCTGTTCGGTGAATGGGGCGCCATCGGTTTTCTTCCCTAAAAAGATCGTACCGTTGATCTGGTTCATGATCTTGAGGGGGAAGATCAGTTCGGCACCCAGTTGCCTGATTATTTCCTGTTCTTCGGGAGGAAAATAGGAGACGATATCCGGATGCCTGGAGATGATCAGGTGCTTTTCGTTGACAGACAGCCAGCTAATCAGCCGGCTGCGGTTGGTCAGCGTCACAGGCTTGTTCTTCGCTTCGTTCTGCAGTTTGAATTTGCCTGTGTTTTCATCCAGCAGGAAGATATAAACACTTTCTACCGGGCATATTTGCTTTACCTTGGCAACGATATTGCCGATCAGCAGTGACTTGTCGACGATCAGAGTGAGCGACCGGTTAAACTCCGAGAGCAGCTGCTCCAGGTTCGGTTGCCTGGGTTGTTCGTCCTTCTTGAATAGTGGCATACTTTTTCTTGATCTTTGTGCAAAAGTACGCAAAATCGTATTAATTGAAACAATCGAACTTCGGTTTATCTCCCATCTCGAGCAACAACGTCCCTCCGGATACGATGGCAACGAATGGTATTCGGGGTTGTTTCAGTTCTTTTCCGTTCAGATAAGCCTTTTGGATATAGATGTTTTCTTTTGAGTTGTTGCGGGCTTCGATCGTGAAAGTCTTCCCTTTATAATAACCGGGGTCCAGACGGATCGTTATTTTGTTGAATAGCGGGCTGCTCAGTTCCAGTTCCGGCTTCAGGGAAACTCCTCCGTTCATTTCGAACAGACCCAGTGCGCTCATCACGTACCAACCGCCCATCTGACCTTCATCCTCGTCGCCTTCCCAACCATGATAAGGGGTTGAGCCGTAGAAACTGTCCAGGATGGCACGCGACCATTTCTGGGCCAGCCAGGGTTTACCGGAATAGTTGAACAGGAACGGGGTACACATATTTACTTCGTTTCCCTGATTGATGTAAAACTCAGCCGACTGTCCTGTGGTACGGTCGAATACATGGGCGGCAAACTTATGCTTTTCCGATTTGATAAATCCCTCTTCCAGCCGGCTGTTGAAGAGGTCTTTCCCCAGGAAGTCTACCAGTCCGGGAATATCGTGCGGCACGTACCAGGAGTATTGCCAGCTGTTGCCTTCTATGAATCCCTTATTGGAGAACACATCGAAATCCGGGTCCCAGTTACCCAGGCTGTCACGCCGCATGACGAACTTTTTCTCCGGGTGGAATACGTTCTTATAATTCATCGAACGTGCCAGCAGCGCTTTTCCTTCTTTTTTCTTTCCGAGTGCCAGGGCCAGTTGGGAGACGCACCAGTCGTCGTACGCATAATCGAGTGTTTTGGAAACCACTCCCTTTTCCATCGGCATATAACCTTGTTTGATATAAACGTCCAGCAGAGGGTTGCCGCAGCTGCCTCCGCAGGGATGGTCGATACCTGTTTCCGTGACGTTTTTCAGCACGGCTTCATAGATTGCTTCACCGTCTTTGCGTATGCCTTTTTGATAGGCGGCAACCATCAGGGCTGTTTCGTGCGAACCTTCCATGATGCCGGAGTATTCCAGTCCGGCCGGCCCTTTGCTTGTCCATCCGGTATGTTTGAACATCTCCAGCTGGGTGGTTACCCAATCGTCCACGATGCGGGGGGAGATGATCGACCAGAGGCCGTTTAGATTCCAGAAACTGTTCCAGAAGGCATCGCCGCCATACATATTCCCGTGATCCAGTTGCTGTATGTTTTCACAAGCGTCTCTATATTGGCCGTTCACATCGTTCCATGTTTGTTTGCCGGCATAGGCACGATACAAGTTGGTGTAGAATTTTGTTTTGTCCACCTCGTTCGTTCCTTCTACTTCTATCCTGCCGAGCAGTTCGTTCCATTTGTTGCGGGTTTGGGCGACTACCCGGTCGAAGTCATACTGCAAGGGGGCGAGTTCGGTGTCCATATTCAGCCGTGCCTGTTTGATACTTACCAGCGATAAACCGGTTGAGACGGTTATGCTTTCTCCTTCGGTTGTGGAATAGATTGCGTAGGCTCCGATATCGTTCTTGCCGGCAATGGATTGTATGTCGTCTTTTTCTATCCCTTCGTTCCATCCGTTCAGTTGCGAGAAAGGTTTGCTGAAACGGATGACGAAATGCAGTTTGTTGTTGTTCCAGTTACTCCACGGACCGGACTGGCAGTCGGCATATCCTTCGAGTTCGGTATTGCTGACTTTGGTGATGCAGGCATCTTTCACATTGAAGCCATAGTCCCATTCGGTCGGGAATAGGAGGTCTATCAGTATCCTGGATTCTTTTCTTTCGGGAAAAGTGTACCGGTGAATGCCGCAACGGGTGGTGGCCGATAGTTCCGCTTTTACCTCATGATCGTATAAATAGACGGAATAGTAACCGGGTGAGGCCTTTTCCGTTTCTTTCAGTATGCGTGAATGATAGCCGGCGTTTGCTCCTTTATAGGGAGAATCGGCTGAAGGGTTTGTCAGGGCCAGGTCGGCTGTGGTCGGCATGATCATCAGGCCACCCATCGTCCAGGCATGCAGATGGCTGAAACCGGAAACGCTGTTGATGGCGTATTCGTATCCTCCCATCCAGACATTTCCTTGGTTATCCGGTCCGAGTTGCACCATGCCGAACGGTTCTTGTGCGTAAGGCCCCAACATCCACCGGGAGTTGGAAGTACCGATAAACATATCCACATAATCGACGGGTTCTTTCGGTTTTGCCGAAATGAGGGTGAAAGGGAGAGAGAGGAGAATTAAGATGTAACTGCTTATTTGTTTGCTATTCATGGTGTTGATCTATTAATTATTGTAAGGCAAAGATATGTGTTTTCTTCTGTGCGGGTATATAACTTTCTGCTGATTCGGTTGCATTATCTTATGATGGCGTGCAATTGGGTAAAATATTACCCACTTTGGGTAACGGCTTTCCCTTTTACCCAAGGGAGAAATAATTACCCATCCGGGTAACCGATGGAAATACAACCGGTTGCAGTTTTGGCACGCCATTTGCCTTACTATAGGCAGGTAAAACAATAAATAATGACAATTGGGTAACCTGTTACCCGAAAGAACTTAATTCGATATAGTATGAAAAGAAATTTACTGGTATCACTGTTGATGGGATTCGCTTTGGCAGGGTATGCGGAGACGGAGAATCTCCGGCAGATCACCTATGATGAAGCGATTCACATTGCTTTGGGGGAAAGCTATACGGTGAAATATTACAAGGAAGATATGGACGCAACCCGTTACTCTTACCTTTACACAAAAGCACAATTCAAGCCGTTGCTGAACTTTGACTTCTTTACTCCTTCATGGACGGAAAGCCTGACGGAGATTTCGCAGGCCGACGGTCTGCCGGTCTACAACTCTACCGGTTCGTTACAAGTGGGCGGTAACCTGAACTTTACGTATGTCTTGCCTACCGGCGGTAATTTCGCCCTGAGCTCCAAGATGTACTGGGAGAATTACCGGACTACACTTTCGCAGCGGGATTATGAAGAACTGGAACGTGACCAGGTGTACAGCCGTTTTGCCCTCTCTTTCAACCAACCCATCTTTACCGCCAATAAACTGAAGGAAAACATGAAAGTGGCCGAACTCGATTATAAGAAGAGTACCTGCTATTTCACCCGTATCCAGATGGATATCGTCTATAATGTAACAGAGAGTTTTTATACTGTATATAAACTGGCCTACGAACATAAAATCAATCAGGACCGCCTTGTCAACTCCCGCGAAGCATACCGTATCACCAAGTTGAAACAGGAGACAGGCAACCTTCCCGAAGGTGAAATGCTGATCGCCGAGATTACCGTCGCACAAGACGAAGCCCGTGTGATGGAAAGCGAAGGCAAGCTCGCCGCCGCCAAAGACCAGTTCAAGCTACTTATCGGCCTTGACCTCAAAGAAGAGATCGACCTGAAAGCAGATATGGAGTTCGAAGCCTTCATCGTCGACATGCAACTGGCCATCGACGAGGCTTTGCGTAACCGCATGGAAATAAAGGAAGACAACCTCGATATCGAACTTCAGGCCATCGAAGTGAAGCGTGCCAAACGGGAACGGGAATTTAAAGGAAACATTTCCGCCTATTATGATTTCACCGGATTGAGTACACGCGGAGATGGAACAGTCGGTCAACTGGTCGGTTCATCCTTTGATAACATGCGCGACCGTCCGGCTAACCGGGGTATCGCCCTGACCGTCTCTTATCCGCTTCTGGACTGGGGACGTGCCAAAAACCAGGTACGCCGCGAGCAAGTCCGCCTGAAACAGCGCGAATTGAATCTCGACAATACCAAGCGGACTATCGAACAGGAGATTCGCGAGATTGTCCGTAGTGTGTATGAAGCGGAGAAGCGTTACCGCATCAATCGCCGGAACCAGGAAGTAGCGATACAGAGTTACCGTATCAGCCAGATGCGTTTTGAGAACGGCGATATGACGAGCCAGGAACTTTCTATCGAACAGGAGCGCCTTTCACAGGTGCAGCTTGCCTACATCGACAGTTATATCACCTATCGTCTCTCGGTGGCCGACCTGAACCGGAAGACCATGTATGACTTCGAACATAACCGCAGTTTTCTGCCGGAGAAAGGATAGAAACCAGATTTGCTTAGTATTCTGGTTCATAGCAGATTGCAGTTTCATTGCTGTTTCTGCTTGTGAAACAAAAGTTTCTCCTGCATGAAACTTTAGTTTCTTCGGTACAAAACTTTAGTTTCCTCTTGACAAAACTAAAGTTTTCATAGCAGGAAACTGAAACGCCTCCGGGAGCAAATTAGAATGATAACATAATAAATAAGAACAGATGAACAAACACATGAAAAGTTTTATTGCGGTATTGCTGGCCATCCTTCTGATGCCCTTTACCGTCCGGGCACAGGAAGACAGCGAGGCAGCCTTGTTGCTCGACCTGAAAAAGACCCGTGCCGATTACGAAGTGGCCAAACAGAAGTATGAGAACGACACGAAGCTGTATAATGAAAAAGCCATCTCAGCCAACGATTTCAACCGTTCGAAAAACGAGTTGCTGAGTAAGGAAGTCGATTATCAGAAACTGATCCTGAAGCTGATCTCCCAGCAGAGTTACATAACGGTGGAACGTGCGGTGAAATATCAGGACCAACGGGGCGAACGCAAGGTGAAGATCACCCTGAAAAGTGCCCTCGAAGGGAACGAAGAGTATCTGAGCCAGTTCAAGGAACACTTCGATGTGTTCACGCCTGAGATGCGTTCCGGTAAGATATATAATATATATGTATCTTTGGTGGATAATGAGTCGAAAACGATCATCGGCTCGCCGTATGAGTTTCGTGTCCCTTCCATCGAGTTGGGTAAGGTGGCGACGGCCGATTTCGAATTGCTGAAAGATGCGGAGAACCTGACCGTCTCGCTGAACTACAACAACCGGAAGGATGAAAAGAATATCTATCTGAAAAAAGATGCCAGTGTGAACGTGATCGACATATCCTCCATGCAGTTCAGCCAGGAAGCCGACCTGAGCAGCAAAGCGACTTATGATCTGACACTTGAGCGTTTCTCCACTTCGGATGATGTCTACCGCCTGGAAGTGCTCGACCTGCCGCGCCAGATCAGTTACGACTTTACCGACGGAGAAAGTAAGGTGACGCAGATCAAATTTGCGCAGGGTGTAAACATAAAGAAGTTATCTTTGCAGGTCTATTTGCCGGATCGCGACGACCAGCAGGTAGTGATCGATAAGCCGATAAAGTTCCAGGTGCAGACCGTAACGGCGTCGAACGGCGAGAAGGCCGGAAGCGAGAACCTGGAGATTATCCCCCGCGGAAAAGGAAAGATCGAAGTGCGTGCAAACAACCTCTACCATGAAACGACCGTCGGCAAAGAAGTGGTTATGGATGTAACAGTCCGTAACGGTGGAACCCGCCGTCTGGATAACATCAAGCTGACAACAGAGAAGCCTCTCGGATGGGATACCCGTATCGAACCGGATGTAATCAGCAGTCTTGAACCGGAAAAGGAATTAACGGTAAAAGTAACCATCATCCCGCCGTCGGACGGTGGAGTAGGTGCCCAGGAAGTGAAGATCAAAACGGAAGCAATGGCCGACAACCGCAAGGTAGATACGGAAGACAAGACAGTCCGCATCCAGGTAAATGCTTCGACTTCTGTCTTCGGCACCATCTTCCTGATCCTGTTGCTGGTCGGCTTCATTGGGGGAATCGTTTGGTTCGGAATGAAGCTTAGCAAAAGATAGTTACTTTTCCCTTGATGGAAAAGTAACCAAAAGATCAAGGCTGCACCGGCTTCACTGCTACGGAAGAAGACTACGCTGTCGCATCTGAACTCGCTTCGCTCAAACAGCAGATGCTCCTGACGCTTCGTCTTCTTCCTTCGCGGACGTTCATCCGCTGATGCCTTTCATAGAACGCGTTGCGTTCTTTGGGGATTGCCGACACCGGCACCTATATAACAGGCAGTGTCGGCCATCCCCGGAGGAAGTGAAACTTCCTAAAAAGGCATCAGCTGGCGAGCGTAAAGCGCAGCAGCCGGAGTGAGCGTCCGGAGCATCCGCTGTTTGAGCGAAGCGAGTTCGGAGGCGACAGCGAACGCAGGATGCGGAGTAGCGAGGCAGATGTAGCCTTGAACTTTTGATTACTTTTCTTTCAAGAGAAAAGTAATAACGAAAATAAGAATAATAACAATTGAAATTAAAACATAAACACCATGTTACAAGCAATCGATTTGACAAAGAGATACGAAGATGGCAATCTGGCCCTTGATGCCTTGAACCTAGAGATCAAGCCGGGCGAAATATTTTTCCTGCTGGGAGCAAACGGGGCAGGGAAGACCACTTCCATTAATATCTTCCTCAACTTCATCGAACCCACTTCGGGCCATGCCCTGATCGACGGTATCGACGTTATGGAAAAACCGCTGGAAACAAAGAAGCATGTCGCTTTCGTTTCCGAGAATGTTATGCTCTACGGCAACTTCACCGCCCGTCAGAACCTCGACTTCTTTGCCCGCCTGAGCGGTAAGACGAACCTGACGAAAGACGATTATTACAACGTCATGCGCCGTGTCGGCCTGCAGGAAGAAGCCTTCGAACGCAAACTGAAAACCTTCTCCAAAGGTATGCGGCAGAAGGTCGGACTTGCCATCGCCATTATCAAAGATGCCGACAACATCGTCATGGACGAGCCGACCACCGGACTCGACCCCAAGAGTGCAGCCGAACTGATGCAGATATTGATTAACCTCCGTAACGCCGGCAAGAGTATCCTGATGTGTACCCACGACCTGTTCCGTGCCAAGGCAGTGGCCGACCGTGTCGGCATCATGAAGGAAGGACGTCTGGTGATGCTCCGTAGCCGTGAAGAGTTCCTCCAGGACGACCTCGAGCGTATCTATCTGGATTATATGCAGGAAGCTATTTTGGAATAAGAGTATAAACCATTAATAATAAGTAATATGATTTGGTTAATAGCAAAGAAAGATTTCCTGCTGAACTTGTTGTCGGTCAGGTTTATTATAGGGTTTGTACTGTGCCTGCTGGTGATACCGTTCACGGTGATCGTCAGTGTGGAGAATTATCAGAACCAGGTGCGTGTCTTTAAGATCGAACAGGCAAAGGCGGATAAGGAAATGAAAGAGAGCCGCGTTTGGTCACATGTTCGTCCTACTGTTATACAGGTGCCGGAGCCGCTGAGTATCTTTAGTACGGGTATTATCGGTGATGTCGGCAATAAGGTGAAGGTTTCTTTCTGGGAACATCCGCTGTTTCCCGAAGGGCATACTCTTACCCGCGACAATCCGTCGCTGAATGCCTTCTTTTCGATAGACTTTTCGAAAGTGGTCGCTATTCTTATCTCGTTGCTGGCACTCGTCTTTTCGTATGATGCCATTACCCGTGAACGGGAAGACGGGACGATGAAACTGACCTTTACCGGACAGGTGAGCCGTATCTCCTTCCTGATGGGTAAGTTATTGGGACTGTTGCTGACGTTACTGCCTATTTTGCTGTTCTGTTATCTGCTGGCCTGCCTGATCATTGTGGTTAATCCGGCGATTTCCCTTTCAGCATCCGACTGGGGCGGCTTGTCGCTGCTTTTCCTGACTTCCGTCATTTATATGATGGTATTCCTTTTGTTGGGAATGTTTATTTCCAGTCGGGTGACGCATTCGTCTTCGTCCATTATTATCAGCTTGCTGTGCTGGATATGGTTCCTTTTCCTGATGCCTAATATTGCGACTTATCTGGCACAAAGTATTTCGAAAGCGCCTTTATACGATAATGTACAGGCAACCATGAGAAATTATGACGAGGCTTTTCATAAAGAATATATGGAGGAATGGCCGCGTGCGTCCCAAAGGGTCAATATGAAATATTTGAGTTATAATAATTGTACCGGTGACGGACCTGAATATCTTGAATTGGCCGGAGGCCCGAAAGAGACCCCTTTATTCCATCAGCAGATGCAGATTTGGGCAACTCCTGTCATGCTGAATAATGCGGATAAGAAATGGGCTTTGCAGCGGAACTATCTGGACGGACTGGTGCGTCAGCAACGGTTGCAACAAGCCATCGCCTGGTTGTCGCCCTCCGAATTGTTCGACCAGACAACGGATGCTTTATGCCGTACCGATGCGGGCAGCTTCCTTAAATATATGGAAAGTTTGCGTAAATACCGGGAGAACGTCATTACCTATTTCAAGGATCATAAGCTGTTTGAGTCTACTGCTTACTTTACTGCCCAATCTTTGGATGAATTCCCTACACAGGCGGAAATGGAATCGGGGGATGAAGTTGCAATGAGGAAATATGACAGAAGTAATTCTGAATTTCCGTATTTGGATACCAGCGGTGTTCCCCGCTATGTTCCTCAACCGATCACACTTTCGGCTACGCTGGGTGCTGCACTGGGACGTTTATGTGCCCTGCTGGGATTGGTGATCGTATTGTTGGTCGGGACAATCGTGTCGTTTATGAAATATGATGTCAGATAATAAATAATTACAGTTATGTTTACAACTTTATATATACGTGAATTGCAGAACTATCTGTATAGCCTGCGCTTTCAGGTTTCTTTTGTAATTGTTGTGCTGGTGTTTACCTTGGGTAGTGTTTCATTCGCTTCTTCTTTTAAGGATATGCATGATAACTATACCAAATATAGCGTAGCACAGCAGGAAGCAATAGGCAAACAAGCCGAAAATATCTCAAAAGTAGCGACAGCAAGGAATAGCTTTATCATCTCTCCGCGCGAAAACAGTGTGATTGCGGATTGCAAGGAAAGCTATTTGCCTAACCGTATTACCTACAGTGCTTATAATGTGTTTGATTATTCGGTACGCCATGATAGCAATAATCCTCTTCTGATCCGTACGGATAGTTTGAGTTGGTCGTTTATCGTTTCCATGTTCCTTAGTTTTATTACGCTGCTTTTTGCTTTTGATGCCATTTCAGGGGAAAAGGAGGAGAGGACGCTGGCTTTGGTCTTTTCAAATGCCGTGCCCCGGCGCACCTTCTTGTGCAGTAAGCTTTTGAGTATTATAACAGTGATAGGAGTCATGGAGCTGGTCGGTATCATAATCAGTCTGATTATCCTGGCTGTTTCCGGTCAGGTGCAGTTGAACAGTAGCTTTCTGATAGAGACTGCCGGGTTTATACTGATCAGCCTTTTGTTCATCACTACGTTTGCCGTATTCGGTTTGCTGTCGTCGGTGGTGACGCGCTACTCCAATATCAGTTTGCTTATCTCGCTTTGTTTCTGGTTGTTTGCTGCGGTGGTCATTCCTAATACGTCTGTATTCTGGGCAAAGACGCTGTTCAGCATACCGACATCGGACGAAGTGGCTCAGAAGCGCCAGGAGGCATCCAATGATATTAACCGGAATGCACCGGAAGGAAGCTGGTCGTCCAATGGTATGGATGCATTTTATCCCCGGCATGAGTTGCGTGCACGAAACCAGAGCAATCTGATGAATAGCGATAAGAAGTATAATGATGCCTATTACCTGCAACAGTTCCGTCAGTTTGAGCAGACCCGTAATTTCACGCTGTTGTCACCGATCGCGCAGTTCGATTATATGAATGAAGCGTTTCTGGGAGGTGGTTACCTGCGTTTTCAGAAGAACTGGAATGACCTGCATGCTTTCCAGGAACAGTTCTTACAGTGGTTCAAAGACGTCGATGCCAAGGATGACGGTAGCCCTCACTGGTATAATCCTTATGAAGATTATTCCACCAGTAAGAAACCTGTAGCCGTCGATCAGATTCCGCAATACCAGGAACAGATCGCCTCTTTCGGGCAACGCATCGAATTCATCGGCGGTTATATGATTGCTATGATAGTTATGATTGCTGTTTTGTTTATGGCTTGCTTTTATTTCTTTACAAGATACGATGTACGGTGATAACTGTCTAAATTTTGTACATCACTGTCTAATTATTGGACAGAATGGGATTTTAGTGATAAATATATATGTTTGATAAATAGATGTTTGTGTGTTTTGGCACGCTGTTTGCACTATAAACGGCGTTGCCGGACATACTGTAAAGTAAAACCGGGCAGCTGTCCGTTATTGGACAGGTTATTATTTATAAAATAGGTAGTTATCAGATAGATACACTTATGGCATGCTATTTGCCATGAATTAGGTAAAAAGATAAACAATACTAATAAGATGTGTGTTTTCAACATGAAGGGAGCAACTCTGGCGAACTGCTCCCTTTTATAACCTAAAAAGGTTAACATAATTGATGAGGTTCTCTTTGGCGAGAGAACAAGCTCTTCCTTGTGCGTGAGCATAGGGGAGAGATTTTTTTATGCTTTAGCTCCTTTCATGGATAACTTTTCAAGGAAATATACGATAGCGAAGCCAAATATCATTAATCCTACGGCTTCCCACAACAACTGGTCCGGCAAAATATTTGCTTCAACCAACGGCTTGATCACTCCATGGCTGTCGGTATATGTCTCGATCGTTTCTTTCCAGGGCCATACTTTGTTGAGCGAACCCAGCATAAAACCGGCCAATACTGCGATTGTCGTATCATGGAACCGGCGCAGGGCATAAGAGAGTACTCGTGAAAATGAAGTGATACCTATTGCCGCGCCACAGATAAATACGAGCATGACCGGGATATTGAGTGTCTTTACCGCTTCCATGATATAGAAATATTTTCCGAGCAATACCAGAATGAAACTACCCGAAATACCCGGCAAGATCATCGCGCAGATCGCAATGGCTCCGCAAAGGAAGATAAAGAACAGATTTGTCGGTGTCTCCGCCGGTGTGGCAACGGTAATGTAATAAGCAATGATAGCCCCGATGATAAAACTCAGTATCGATTTCCAGTTCCATTGTTTGATATCTTTCGATACGAACCAGGTGGAAGCCAGTACCAACCCGAAAAAGAAGGCCCACACCAGGATCGGATGGGTAACCAACAGCCAGGTAATGAGCTTTGCCAGCGAGAAAATACTGATCCCGATGCCGGCAACGATAGCCAGCAGGAAGTTGGCATTTATCGCTTTCCAGAAAGCGGCGATCTTACCGGTGAAGAGTAGCTTCAGGCTTGCTCCGTTAATACTCTTGATCGAATCGATCAGTTCTTCATAAATACCAACAATAAAGGCAATTGTGCCGCCCGATACGCCGGGAACAACATCGGCTGCGCCCATACCCATGCCTTTCAAAAGTAGGAGACCGTAGTCTTTTAGATTTCTGTCCATTATTAGTTATTATTGTCCTTATTATTGAGGAATTCCTTTGTCAGATCTTCCGGCGGGATATGTTTGCCCAGCAACTGCTGCTCCACATCGCTGAAGTCGATACCTGAGTTTTCCAGGTACTCGATCAGTTCTTTCGGGGTAGTCTTGCTGAAGTGCTCGCCGAAATGCTTCATATCTCCTTTAGCCAGATAAGCCATAGCCATATGGAGATGGATAAAAGGCAGATTCGGATTAACGGCATATACCTTATTATAATATTTGATCGCCTTGTCGATATCGCCTTTCATGTAGAGATACTGTCCGGCATGGAAAAGGCTTTCAAAATCCTCCGGTTGATAGTAGTCTCCTTTATCCAATACTTCGAACAGACGTTCGGTGGTCTCGACTGCCTGCTTGTCTTCTCCGTTTTCTACGTAGGTCAAAGCCAGCAGAGAGAGTATCCTGACATTGTTGGGGAATAGTTCGACCGCCTTTGTCAATGTCTTGGAAGCCTCCCGGTGACGTTCCGTTTCTGCACAGCAACGGATGAAGTTGATGTATGCAGCCGGTTCGTTGTCAGTCACCTTTTTGCCGATAATATCTTTCAGCAGATTATAGGCTCCTTCAAAATTCTCAAGTTTGATATAACACTCAGCCATGAGCGGTTTGATGCGCTCCGCCATCTCAAAGTCGCCATTGATATCCTGATATACTTCCAGTGCCTTTTCATAATTTTCGTTCATGTAGAGGCAGTAGGCTTTCAGTATCTTCAACTCCGGGTCCGAATCATCGCAGGTCAGTGCAAAGTCGAATGCTTCGATTGCCTTTTCGAACTCCAGTTTAATCGAATATAACCGTCCGAGTGTGAACCAGTATTCGTGGGAGTAAGGGTTTTTGTCGATCAGTTCGTTGCAGATGCTGATCGCCCCGTCGATGTCTCCTTCTATTTCCCGGTTGTAGCATAACTCATCTTTCAATACCAGATTCTGAGGGAATAAATCAATGCCGCGGTTTATGAAATCGCGGGCTTCATTGTTCATTTCCATATCACTTAAAAGGGGAGCGGTATATTCGAAAACGGTTTCCAGATAATCGCAATCCTCTTCGATCAATTTTTCTGTGTACTCGATCAGTTTATCATACCGGTCGAGCATGCAATAACATTCTAACCGTAATAAGTCAAGGTCCTGGTTGTCTGTTTCAGCGATTGAATCGATCAGAGCCAGTGCACTGTTATAATCTTCATTATAAACGAAGAGTTTGCATTGTCTGATCTGTAAGTCTGTATTACCCGGATGAAGTTTTAGTCCTAAAGCTAAAACTTCATCAAAGTAGTCATAATTATCCGATTCTTCAAAGCTGCCCAACAGTTCATCTACTTCATCTGCATCGAAATAGGGTTCTTTTCCCATTTCGCGGGCAGACAGATAACGTTGTAGCAGGCGTGAAATATCATCTTTTTTCATAGGGAATAATTTTAATGTGCCAATATGCCAATTTGTTAATATGCCAATAACCGGAATGATTAGTATATCCTGTCTGGTACATTATTAAAATCGGCGCATTGGCATATTGTTTAATTGGCAAATTATCAAGCCTTGTCCTTCACCTTGCTCCACGTATCTTTCAGGGATACGGTGCGGTTGAAGACGAGCTTTTCGGGCGTAGAGTCTTTGTCTACGTTAAAATAACCGATACGCTGGAATTGTAAATAATCTAACGGCTTGGCGTTTGCCAGATATTTTTCCACGTAACAGTTCGTTAATATTTTCAGAGAATCCGGATTGATGATCTCTTTCATCGCATCCAGCACGGAGCAATTCTTGGCTTCGCGGATAGCGGCCAGTTCATCACGCGGATTTTCTACTTTCCAGAGTCGGTCGTACAAGCGGACTTCTGCCGGTAGACTATGCGCACAACTCAGCCAATGTAGCGTTCCTTTTACTTTGCGGTTGCTGTCCGGCATGCCGCTCTTGGTATTCGGATCGTACTCGCAATAGACTTCCACCACTTCGCCTGCATCGTTTTTCTTGCAACCGGTACACTTCACGATGTAAGCATTCTTCAGACGTACTTCCTGTCCGGGAGTCATACGGAAGAACTTCTTCGGTGCATCTTCCATAAAGTCGTCTCTTTCCATCCACAGTTCGCGGCTGAATTCGATCAGGTGGCTGCCTGCTTCCGGGTCTTCCGGGTTGTTTATAGCTTCCATCTCTTCCACCTGTCCTTCCGGATAATTGGTGATGATCAGTTTGACCGGATCGAGAACGGCCGATACACGGGTGGCACGGGCATTCAGGTCTTCACGAACGGCACTTTCCAACAAGGCGAATTCGTTCAGGGCGTCGTAAGTGGTATATCCGATCTTATCGACGAACTTGCGGATAGACTCGGGAGAATAACCACGGCGGCGGAATGCACAGATAGTCGGCATACGGGGATCGTCCCAACCGTCGACCAGCTTTTCTTTTACCAGTGTAAGCAGGTTGCGTTTGCTCATCAGCGTATAACTCAGGTTCAGTTTGTTGAACTCAGTCTGACGCGGACGGTTGTCGTCGAGGTCTTTACCCTCTTTCAACCAGTCGATGAACAGGTCGTATAACGGACGGTGTACCACAAACTCGAGTGTACAAAGCGAGTGTGTAACGCCTTCAAAGAAGTCGCTCTGTCCGTGGGCAAAGTCGTACATCGGATACACTTTCCATGTATCGCCGGTGCGGTGATGGTGTGCCGACGTCACTACGCGGTAGATGATCGGGTCGCGGAAGTGCATGTTCGAGTTTGCCATATCTATTTTGGCACGCAATACCATAGCACCTTCTTCCACTTCGCCGTCGCTCATCTTTTGGAACAACGCCAGGTTTTCTTCGATAGGACGGTCGCGATACGGACTATTGATACCCGGTTGGGTAGGGGTTCCTTTCTGCTGGGCGATAACTTCCGAACTTTGTTCGTCGATATAGGCTTTTCCTTCTTTGATCAGACGGATGGCAAAATCCCACAATTGCTGGAAATAGTCGGATGCGTAATAGATGTTACCCCAATGGAATCCGAGCCATTCTATATCTTCTTTGATTGCATCGACGTACTCTACATCTTCTTTTACAGGGTTCGTGTCGTCGAAACGAAGGTTACAAACTCCGTTGTAACGTTCTGCAATACCGAAATCCAGACAGATTGCTTTGGCGTGTCCTATATGCAGATAGCCGTTTGGTTCGGGTGGGAAACGGGTTTGTATACGTCCGCCATTTTTACCTTCTGCCAGGTCTTTTTCAACATTTGCTTCAATAAAATTCAGGCTTTTTTTGCCTTCTTCTTCGTTCGTTCTGATATCGCTCATATCTGTTATAAATATGTTATTTCTTTATTAACGGAACAAAGGTAGCGATTTCTTTATTTGCTGCATAGCAATACAAGTTTTTTCCTGTATTTGTGGCTTAATTTTATCGAACAGAGTATAATACATGGATAAGGAAAAAGTTGTTTTACCGGCTTTTCTTAATTGGGTTACTATAGTCTCACTATAGCACACAGGTGACGTAGAACTGGCGGATTTACACAGAGAAGATGTTTATTTTATTAAATAAGAATCTGTGCCCATCCGTTCAATCTGTGTCACCTGTGTGCTATGGTGAAACGTAGAATGTAATGCGTCAGAACAAGCTGATTAACAGAGCTATGTTCAATACCGTAACCATGGTTCCCAATAATACGAGAAGGATGGTGGTTGAACGGGAGTTGACATATTGTCCCATTACTTTCTTGCTGGAGGTTAGATATACCTGGGTAAAGACCGTGATAGGAAGCTGCACGCTCAGCAGCATCTGCGAGAGGATCAGTCCTTTGAACGGGTCGCCGATCAGGAAGATGATGAGCAAGGCCGGAACGAATGAAAGAATGACTCCCAGCTTGGAGTGTAAGTCTTTATGATTGTAGGCTTCCCCATAGAAACCGGCAAAGATGGAGGCTCCCGCAATACCCGATGTGATCGTTGATGAAATACCGGCCAGCAGCAGTGCGGCGGCAAAGATCACGCCGGCGTTGTTTCCAACCAGGGGAACCAGTAATTGTTGCGCCTGGTCCAGTTCGTCTACGGTAATCTTTTCTTTAAAGAATGTTGCTGCCGCCAGGATAATCATGGCTGAGTTGATCGCCCAGCCGATAACCATCGACAGGAGCGTATCATAGAATTCGTATTTCAGCTGCTTCTTGATGACGGATTCATCTTCCAGGTTCCATTCGCGGCTTTGTATCACTTCCGAGTGGAGGAAGAGGTTGTGGGGCATCACTACGGCACCGAGTACGCTCATGATGATCAGCATAGAGTTGGGAGGAAACGACGGTTTTACCCATCCGGTGACGGCCTGTCCCCAATTGACATCGACCAAAGCCAGTTCATACAGGAAAGAGAGGCCGATAATGGAAACGAACATGATGATCCAGCGTTCTATCTTGCTGTAGGTATTGCTGAGAAGCATGATCAGGCAGGCAATCGTAACGATTACGGCACCAATCTTTATCGGTATGCTGAACAGCATCCGTAGCGCAATGGCTCCACCTAATATCTCGGCAAGCGAAGTCGAAATGCTGGCAAGCATGGCCGAACCCAGAATAGGACGGCTAAGCATCCGGGGCATATATTTATTGGTCGCTTCCGATAAGCACAAACCGGTTACGATTCCGAGGTGGGCAACGTTGTGCTGGATAATGATCAACATGATGGAAGAGAAAGTAACCACCCATAGCAGTGCATATCCGAATTCGGAACCGGCTGCCAGGTTGGTTGCCCAGTTTCCGGGGTCGATGAATCCAACGGTGACTAATAATCCAGGGCCTATGTATTTTAAAAGGTCTAATCCTCCGGAACGAGGTTTGTGATTGATCTTGAGTTTGTCTAGCAGTTTCATGTTTTTATTACTTGTTATATCAAAATGTTAGTTACTTTCTTTTTATTCTTTCCTGTAGTCTTTTGAAACAGACCTACCTCTAAATTCATTTAGACGTACGTGTAAATCGATTTAGACCTAGGTGTAAATAAAATTAGACGTACCTCTAATAGAAATAACAAAGGGAACGTTTTATTGTTTTCTACGGGAACGTCAGAATAAACGACGTTTTGTTTATCGCCGGATTGCTCTTTAAGGCAATGCTACCCCCCGAGAGCCGCATGATCTGCCGCGAGATGGACAATCCGATGCCGCTTCCGCCTTCTTTGGTCGTGAAGAACGGCACAAAAATATGTTCCGCTTCTTCCGGTGGAATGGTAGGACCATTGTTGCTCACCTCGATAATCACGGACTCGTCCGGATTACAATAGGCTTTCAGCTCGATTAGCCCGTCCGGTTGTCCGCTGCCGATGGCCTGCATGGCGTTTTTCAGCAGGTTCAGTACAACCTGGGTGATTAGTTTTTCATCCGCATAAACGATCAGGTCGGCCGGTTCTATATTTATATTAATCGTTATATTGGGGAAATTGTTGTGGTGACGGGCCAGGTTTGTCATCCGCTCCGCAAACTTTTGCACATAGAATAACGAAGGTTCCGGTGTCGGGATATGGGTAAACTTGCGGTATGACTCGACAAATGAGATCAGGCTCTTTCCCGTTGTACTGATCACTTCCAGTCCGTTACGTATTTCGCTGTCGGCGTCTTCGTGGATGGAAAGTAATGTATCGCTCAGTGAGGTGATCGGGGTGACGGAATTCATAATCTCATGTGTCAGCACACGGGTCAGACGTATCCAGGAGTCGATTTCCTTATCGTCCAG
Organism: Parabacteroides sp. AF17-3; assembly: GCF_003635445.1. NCBI lineage: Bacteria > Pseudomonadati > Bacteroidota > Bacteroidia > Bacteroidales > Tannerellaceae > Parabacteroides > Parabacteroides sp. AF17-3. The sequence continues at coordinate 170,209 of NZ_QTMM01000008.1, forward strand.
TTCGCTGTTGATATCGTTGATAGCCAGGATACGCACATGTTTTTCCTGCAAGGTCATTTCGGATACGCGGATGGAAAGGTTTACCGTTCCGCGTTCGTTTACGAATGATATCTGATGTTTGTCGCCCGGGAGGATATTGGCAATCGTAGTCTGTAGTTTTTCATCGATGCGCGCCAGCTGTTTGACATGGGTGAAAACGGAAAGGCCTAACAGACGAAGGGCTTCGTTGTTGGTCTGGTAGATGTTGCCTATGTCGTCCAATACGATTATGCCGGTATTGACCGAGTTCATGATCAGCTCGTAATATTTTTCTTTCTGCACAGCTTCCGCTTTCGCCTGGAAAAGTATCTGGGTGATGCGGTTTAATGATTCGCTCACCAGCTTATCGTTGGACGAACGTCCCCGAGTGGCATATTGGAATGCATAGTCGCTGTTGTCGATGGCATCGAACATGAAGGCTACCTTCTGGGCGTTGCGTTTGTATAACTGGCTCATCATCCGTATGGAATACAGCCAGCCTATGAAAACGAGGATAAACCATTCCCATTGCCGCGTCATGGCGAAATAGGTTCCTGCAACGGTTAATACTCCGAATAACCCCAGCCGGAAAGTCAGACTATGATAGATACCTTTTAACATAAGAATAATGTGTCAATGTGCTAATATGCCAATGTGCCAATTACGGATACAACCTACGCTGTGTTGTGTTGTGCTGTGCCCTTTTCATTGGCATATCAGCACATTATAATTCATAACGTTTGATTTTATTGTACAGCGTCTGACGTGAAATACCCAATTGGCTGGCGACGAGCGAGAGATTGCCGTTGTACTTGTCCATGGCATTCTTAATCATGTTGTACTCCATCTCTTCCAGCGTGGTTGCCTCTTTCAGTGGCGATTCTTTCTTGCGGGGGAAGTCGAAGTCGGAGCTGTCGAGGGTTTCGCCTTCGGAAATAATCACGGCCTTTTCGATGGTATGTTCCAGTTCGCGGATATTACCGAACCAGGGTTGCTGCTTCAATTTATCCTTTGCATCCGCGCTGAGGCGCATGGAGGATTTACCGTAGATATTGCAATATTTTGCCAGGAATATTTCAGTCAGCGGAACAATGTCTTCCGGACGTTCGCGGAGGGACGGTATTTCTACATGTATTGTGTTGATACGATACAAAAGGTCCTCACGGAACTGCTCTTTCTGTACCATCTCCTGCAAATCGCGGTTGGTGGCACAGACCAGGCGGATATTTACCGGGATAGGGGTGTTGCTTCCTACCCGGACGATGCTGCGGCGCTGGATAGCCGTCAGTAGCTTTGCCTGTAAATGATAGGAGAGGTTCCCGATTTCGTCCAGGAACAGGGTTCCGTTGTTGGCTGCCTCGAACTTACCGGGGCGGTCGGCGCGTGCATCGGTAAAGGCACCTTTCATATGGCCGAACAGTTCGCTTTCAAACAATGTCTCGGTGATGGCGCCCATATCTACAGGGACCATAGCCTCTTTTTTGCGGTTCGACAACATATGTATTTCCCTTGCCAGCATTTCCTTACCAGTTCCGTTCTCTCCGGTGATCAGGATATTGGCATCGGTTTTGGCAACCTTTTCGATCAGGTTGCGGAGTTGCTGCATGGCGTTGCTTTCGCCCCAGAACATACCGCTTTCCTTGGAGATAACCTGCTTGCTGCTTTCATGCGGAACTCCTTTCCGGTTTGCCATCCGGATATCGTAAGCCGTTTTCAGTGTTTCCAGCAGCTTCGCATTATTCCACGGTTTGACAACGAAGTCGGTGGCGCCTTCCTTGATGCCCCTTACTGCCAGGTCTATATCTGCATAGGCGGTGAAGAGTACGACCTGTACGGCTGGGTCTTCCTTCTTTATTTCGGACAGCCAGAAAAGTCCCTCGTTACCGGTGTTGATTCCGGCACTGAAATTCATATCCAGCAGGACTACGTCCACATTCTCGTTATGTAGTGTCGTCTTTATTTTGTTTGGAGTAGAGATGGTTATCACTTTCTCGAAGCAGGTGCCTAACAGCATCTGTACTGCGGTGAGAATCCCCTTGTTATCGTCTACGACCAGTATGGTGCCTTGTTTAGCCATTGTGATATTTAATGTATTTATAATGCAAAGATAGGGCTTCGGTTTTATACTACCTAACCTGTGTCTAAAATTTAGACAGATAAAATATGCGTACAAAACGGATAAATGCAGGTTGTCTAATAATTATACACCACTGTCTAATTTCTTTACACTTCTGAAAAAGAACGGTTTTTACAATTTATTGATAAATAGTGTTTTATCAGGTTTGGCACGCTCTTTGCCCTTTTGTTGGCAGAAAATAACACAAAAATGAAACAGATAATAGTTACATCGATTCTTTCGCTTAGCCTGGCAACAGTTGCCATGGCCCAGGAAAAACGCTGGACAATGGACGAGTGCATGCATTATGCCGTTGAAAACAGTCCGAAAGTCAAGAAACAAACCCATACGAGCGATTCTTATAAAGCAGAGTTGAATTCAGCAGTAGCTTCTTTCTTCCCTTCCATGAGTGCAAGTGTGGGAGCACAGTATAGTTTCGGACGTTCCATTGACCCGGAAACCAACGTCTATAACAATACATCTACATTTAATAACGGATATGGCCTGAGTGTTTCCATACCTATATTTAATGGGGGACAACTGATCAACCAATGGCGTATGGCAAAAGCGAACCGTCAATTGGGTATGAATGATATCCAGAAGGAAAAGGATGATCTGGCAATCAATACGATGCAGGCTTTTATGGATGTCGTATATTATCAGGGAACAGTAAAACTGGCTGCCGAGCAACTGGAAGAGAACAGCCGCATCCTGTATAAGACCCGTCGCCAAGAAGAGCTGGGACTGAAAGGTAAAGCCGATGTCGCCCAGATCGAAGCGCAGGTCGCTGCCAACGACTATAACCTGACGCATCAGCAGAATCTGCTGAATACAGCCATATTGACTTTGAAACAAAATATGAACTTCCCGTCGGATATGGAGTTGGACGTAGATACCATGCTCCTGGATAAATCGTATGCAACCATGTTGGAATCGGTGGAGGAAATTTACGATTATGCATCCGATAATAACCCGACAGCTTTGCAGGCACAACTTCAACTGAAGTCATCTAAAATGCAATATCTGATGGCTAAAGGACGCATGTTGCCCTCCATCTCTTTCTCAGCCGGTGTTTCTACCAATTATTATGAGAACCTGAAAGGAGAACAGGCTCCTGCTGCATTCGGAAGCCAGTTTAAGAACAACCGGGGGGAATACATTTCCTTTAACCTGAGTTTCCCGCTTTTTAATGGCCTGGACCGTCTGACAAATCTGCGCAAGGCCCGCAACAATATGCGTATCGCCCAGGAACAGCAGACCGAGGTGCTCCGCCAGTTGCAGACGGCTATCGAACAGGCTATCCTCGATCGTGAAGGGTACGCCAAGGAAACGATCCAGATGGAAAAGAAAGCCCAGGCGGACGAAATAGCTTACCAGGTGACTCTTCGCAAATTCGAAGAAGGCCTGATGAGCCCGATCGACTTACAGACCAGCGCCAACACTTTACTGCTGTCGAAAGCTGATTTGCTGCAACGGAAGCTGATGTATCTGCTGAAATGCAAGTTGGTTGATTACTATAAAGGTAAACCGTTGATTGAAGGTATAAACTGAGAATAAACAGAAACTGATAATAAAGAAATAAAAACATACAACAATGGATATACAATTAGAAAAGAAAAGAGGCATTCAGAAGAAACATTTACCTTATGTAGGTGGCGGTGTTTTATTCCTGGCATTGGTCGGATGGATCATCTTCGGCGACCATGCATCGACATTGAAAGTGGACGCCCGCGGTATCAGTATCGGTGAGGTTACGAAGGAGCAGTTCAATGATTTCGTTCGTGTAAACGGACAGGTGCAGCCGATAACTGTGGTACAGTTGAGCCCGGAAGAAGGCGGTATCGTTCAGGAGAAAGTAGTGGAAGAAGGTGCCCAGGTGAAGAAGGGCGACGTTATTATCCGCCTTTCCAATTCAAGCCTCGATTTGCAGATATTGGATGCCGAAGCTCAGCTGGCGGAAAAACAAAACTTCCTGCGTAACACACAGGTGGCCATGGAACAGGACAAACTGAACAATCAGTTGGAAAAGGCGCAGCTTGATGTCGACATTGCCCGTTCACGTCGTGCTTATTCACAACAGAAGAAATTGTATGATGAAAACCTGATTGCCAAGGAAGATTATCTGAAAGCTAAAGAAGATTATGAACTGGCAACAAAGAAATATGACCTTGTTGTCGAGCGCCTGCGTCAGGATTCAATTTCCCGTACGATCCAGATGGACGAAATGGAAACCAGTCTGGCCAACATGCGCCGTAACATCCAATTGGTTCATGAACGTAAGGAGCATCTGAATGTCCGTTCACAGATTGACGGCGAACTGGGTTTGCTGGATGTCGTGCTGGGACAGAATGTTTCTGCCGGTTTAAAGATCGGCCAGATCAACGACCTTTCCGACTATAAGGTGGAAGCGATGATCGACGAACATTATATCGACCGTGTTAAGCCGGGACTGGATGCCGACTTCGACCGTCAGGGAACAAGTTTCGCACTGGCTGTACGCAAGGTGTATCCGGAAGTTCGCGACGGTAAATTCCGTACGGACCTGGTGTTTACAGGCGAACGTCCTGACAATATCCGTAGCGGTCAGACTTATTATATCAATCTGGAACTGGGACAGCCGACAGAGAGTATCATCATCCCACGCGGAACATTCTTCCAGAGTACCGGCGGCAGCTGGATCTTCGTACTCGACAAAGATGGCAAGAAAGCCTATCGCCGTAAGATCAAGATCGGCCGTCAGAACCCGCAGTACTATGAAGTAACAGAAGGCCTGGAAGCAGGAGAAAAGGTAATCGTTTCCAGCTATGAAAGCTACAAGGATAACGAGGTGTTGGTTTTGGAATGATATATAGAATAAATGAATCGTGTATAGAAAATAATGTGCCAATGTGGCAATATGCTAATGTGCCAATTTAGAAAAAATTGAGCTATCTGTTTATAGTGACGGGAGTAACTAATTCCCCTCTTGAGAGGGGATAAGGGGTGTGTTAAAGCCAGTTATAGGACGAAACTATAACACCCCCCCTTCCCCCTCTCAAGAGGGGAGCCAGGTACAACCGGTCAATAATCGGATAGTTCACATTTGACAATAATTGAAATAGTTATATCCTAATAATAACTGAATATAAAACATACCACTATGATGAAGAACTTTTACATAGCTATCCGGTCCCTTTCTAAGAAAGGACGGCACAGTGGCATCAAGATATTGTCGTTAGGTGTAGGCCTGGCAATGGGGTTGGTTCTTATCGCGAAAGTATGCTTCGAACTGTCCTACGATGGCTTCTATCCGGCTTCGGACAGGATATATGCCATCCAGGAGAACGTATCGTTCAAAGATAATCCGCTCGATACCTATCCCCATGTCAGCGGAGGCATAGCTCCCGGTATGAAAGCCGAAATTCCCGGAGTAGAAGCCGCCACCCGTGCCCTTAAATTTGGCGACGTTGTGATCCATACGCCCGACAAACGGAAATACGATGCTACCCTGATGTTGGCCGATGATTGCTTTTTTGATGTTCTTCCGCGTGATATGATAGCTGGCAAAGCAAAAGAAACGCTTGGCCGTCCCCTGTATGCACTTGTTTCGGAAAGTGTGGCGAAAAATATCGGTGCTGGTGAAACGGATATTGTCGGTCAGACTTTCGAGATCGAAGCCTATCCCGGTGTCAGCCTGACGATCGGCGGCGTTTTCAAAGACGTTCCGAAGAATACCCATCTTTTCTATGATATGCTGGTTTCGATGGCCTCTTATAAAGAGATTGCCGGATGGACGAACGAAGACGAATGGTTCGGTGGCGACAGCTACAACGCCTATGCCCTTCTGCGACCGGGTGTCAGCATGGAAGATATGGTCAAGCCGATGGACGATATGCTCGACCGCCATGTCGACCCCAATGAACTGAAAGAACAGGGCATTAACTATAAACTGAAACTCTGCCCGCTGGAAGAGGTCTACGGCAAGTCGCCTGAAACGAAGAAGATGGCTGTCATACTGGTCGCCATCGCTTCCGCCATCCTTTTTGCGGCCCTGATGAATTACATACTGCTGGTGATCTCTTCGCTGGTAGTTCGCTCGAAAGATATAGCTATACATAAATGTTACGGAGCATCCGGCTGGAATATCTCCGACATGATATTTTCCGAGACATTCCTTAACCTGCTCATATCTCTGGGCATTTCCGCCCTGTTGATACTGGCTTTCCGCGAGATGGTGGAGGAACTGCTCAACGCTTCCCTGCTGTCGCTCATCTCTTTGGATACGATTCCGATGCTGGTGGCTATTTGCCTTGTCATCTTCCTGCTGGCGGGATTACTGCCGTCGCGCCTGTTTGCCGGTGTACCGGTGGCATCCGTGTTCAGGTCGTATAACGAGTCGAGACGGTCGTGGAAGAAAGTGCTGCTGTTCATCCAGTTTATCGCTGTCGGTTTTCTGATCTGCCTGTTGGTTGTGATCGGGCTGCAATACCAACGGCTGGTGACGGATGATCCCGGCTACTCGTTCGACCGCCTGGCCTATTGTTCTCCGAGTGGTGTGAAAAGCTCGCAACGTCGTGCCCTGATGGATGAACTGGCCAAGCTGCCCGAAGTGGAAGGAGTGGCGTCGTGCGCCAACCTGCCAATCTACAGTGGCTCCGGCGATATGGCTTACCGTCCGGGAACGAATGAAACGATCGTCCACTTCAACGACCTTTACGAGGCGGATGCCGATTATGTGCCCCTGATGGAAATGTCGGTAATCGAAGGAAAAGCTTTCGATCGTTCTTATTCCGATTCTGCGCAGGTGATGATGGTCAGCCGCATGATGGCGGACCAGTTGGCGAAAGCGCTGGACTGGAAAGACGGGGTAATAGGAAAGCTTGTGCCGGTAAGCGGCCATGGTGGAAATTCACAAGATTTTAGGATCGTAGGTGTTTACGATGATATCCGTATCGGTCAGATCGGTCAGGATCTGATGTATCCTTCCGCATTATTCTATGGAAACAGGGCACATCGGAATATCGTCATCAAATTCCATAAGCTGACAGCCGAGAATATGGCGAACGTACATGATGTCATCCAGAAATTCCTGCCGGACAATGAATTTACACTCGCTTCCTACAGTGTCAGCGTGACGAATCTATATAATGCTTCACGCCTCTTCCGCAACTCGGTTATGTGGGGTGGCATCGTGACCCTTATCATTACCCTGATCGGACTGATCGGCTATATCAATGACGAGACGAATCGTCGCGGTAAAGAAATCGCCGTACGTAAGATCAACGGTGCTACCGAGGTGAATATCCTCTCGTTGATGACACGCGATGTGGCCTGGATGGCTCTCCCCGCCATTCTGATCGGAGCCGCCGGGTCTTATTATGCGGGCGAAAAATGGTTACAACAGTTCTCTGAAAAGATACCGATGCATGTCGGCCTGTTCATTCTCTGCTCTGTCTGTATACTGACGGTCATCCTGGCTACGGTTGTCTACCGTTCGTGGATGGTTGCTGTATCGAACCCGGTGGAAAGTTTAAAGTCTGAATAGTAATACATATATAATATGATAAAGAATTTTAGTATGGCATTCCGTTCCCTGTTCAAGAAAGGGAGGAATAATGGAATTAAGATCATTGCTCTGGCTGTCGGATTGGCCATGGGACTAGTATTGATTGCGAAAGTCTGTTTCGAACGGTCGTACGATAACTTTTATCCGGACAACGACCGCATTTACCTGGTCAAGTCAGGCATCAACCGCGAAGGAAAAAAAGATACCTGGGGACAGGTGAGCGGCGCAATCGCCCCCGGCATGAAAGCGGAGATACCCGAAGTGGAGGCAGCCACCCGCTACACCCGTATCGGTTCGCCGGACGAACTGATAATGACGCCCGAAAAACAGTTCTACACGGCAACCCTTTTGCTGACCGATACCAGCTTTTTCGATGTTTTCCCGCGTCCGATACTTATCGGTGACCCGAAAGATGTGCTGGCGCGTCCGAATTATGTCATGATCTCCCGTTCGCTGGCCGAAAAGATGGGCGGCGTTGAAAGCGCAGTCGGCAAAACCTTTGTGCGCGATGTGAACCGTAATTCCGTGCAAACGATCGGCGGCGTGTTTGAAGATATACCTGAAAACAGCCATCTGCAATACGACATGCTGGGTTCGTTGGCGGGTTATTCCGTGCAAAGTACCACCAACTGGGTGGGTAACGACCGTTACGTTGCCTATGTGAAACTACTTCCGGGAACAACTCCCGAGTCGCTCGCCCCCTCTATCCGCCGCATGCAGGAACGCAACCAGGATTTGGAAGGTCTCAAGAAAGCCGGTGTCGATCTGTTTTATACTATATCCCCCTTGCAGGATATCCATAACAACAACGAAGATGTAAAAGATATGAATGCGATGTTGCTTTTTCTGGCTACGATCCTGATCGTCATCGCCGTGCTGAACTATATTCTCGTAGTTATCTCCACCCTGATCGGACGGACAAAAGAGGTGGCGGTACATAAATGCTACGGAGCCTCTGGAAAAGATATTCTCGGAATGATACTTTCCGAATCGTTGCTGCATCTCTTGCTTGCCCTGTTGCTGGGTGCTTTCCTGATCCTTGTTTTCAGAGGTAAGGTGGAAGATTTGCTGTCGGCATCCTTGTCGGCTTTGTTTACGCTGCCCACCGTGACGCTTCTGGCGGGTATCTGCCTGGTTGTATTCGGGGTGACATGCCTTGTCCCGACCTGGCTTTTCCTGCGCATACCGGTTGCATCGGCTTTCCGCAGCGTGAAGGAGTCGAAGCGGTATTGGAAACTGTGCCTGCTTTTCGTGCAGTTTGTCGCCACGGCTTATCTGGTAGCGCTTCTGATCACGATCAGCCGCCAATATGACAAGATGATCACGAGCGATCCGGGGTATGCCTACGAAAACCTGATCTATTGCAATACCACTGGAGTGGGAGCACAGGAACGTGAGCGTGCCATCGACGAACTGCGCCGCCTGCCACAGGTCGATCAAGTCGGATGCAGTACCGAACTGCCTTTCTATTATGCCTCCGGAAATAATGTTTCCCTGCCGGGTGAAGACCGTGAGTTGTTCAATATTGCCGATATGTATTTCGTCTCCGACAATTATTTCAAGATCATGGAAATACCCGTCGTTGAGGGCAAAGCCTTCCAGCTGGGCGAAGCGAATGACGATAAGGTAATGGTCAGCCGTAAGTTTGTCGACCTGATGGAGAAAACGGCCGGCTGGACGGGAAGTCCTCTCGGCAAAGGTGTCATGATTACCGAACATAGCAACGGCACGAAGGTATTCACCATCAGTGGTGTCTACGAAGATTTCCGTATCGGTTCGCTGAAAGGCCCGGATACCCGTGCATCCGTTCTCTTCTACAACACGCCCGACAGTTATAATCCGGCTAAGATCATCCTGATAAATATGCATACCATGTCGTCTGAAAACCTGGCTCAGATAAATGAAATACTGGCCGGTGCCATGCCCGACAAAGTGGTCGAAGCCTCCGTCTATAAGATGGATATTCTCAACCAATACCAGGACGACCGCGACTTCCGCGACTCCATCATGATCAGCGGCCTTGTCACCCTGATCATCGCCCTGATCGGATTGCTGGGATATACAGCCGACGAGACCAACCGCCGCGGCCGCGAGATCGCCATCCGTAAGGTAAATGGCGCGACAGCCATCGATATTCTCCGGATGATCTCAAAGGATATTTCCTATATTGCGATTCCTGCCCTGGCGATAGGAGCCGCCATTGCCTATGTCAGCGCATCTGGCTGGCTGGAAAAATTCGCGGAACGCATCCACCTCAGTGCCTTTATCTTTATCGGTGCCGCCTTGTTCGTCTATGTGATCATCATCGGTTGCGTTTTATTCCGCGCCTGGAGAACGGCCGACGAGAATCCGGTGGAAAGCCTGAAAGCGGATTAAAAACGTAGGAAATGGTAGAAGTAAAACTTCCGGCAACTTGAATCGCTTTCAGGATGCCGGAAGTTTTACATTCGACATATATAAACTTTTCCAACTGCAAAAAAAAGCAAAAAGATAACTCCGTTTGATTATTAATCCTTACATTGCATGCGTTTTATACAAGCAATCATTTTTAAACATAAAATTATGGGTACATTAACTAAGATTCTGGAGTTTTTTCTTGGCAATCTGAATAATTCGGAATATGCTAACTATATGGATCGTTTCAGAGCTCTCTTCCAAGAGGTCGGAAGTGGAGGTGGCGACCGTCCGGAAATCGAATAATATATTTTGGGGTGACAGAGACTCTTTATAGTCACCGATATTAGTTTAAGTTTTAGTTAAACATGTGCATCCGGCCTGTGAAGGTCGGATGTTTTTTCTGCCGCAAAGTGTCTAATAAATAGACATGACTGTCTAAATATTAGACACTGCCGTAAAAAAGACAAAACAGTATAATGTTGAAAACTAGCTTTTTATTAAGTTTGGCACGTAATTTGAATTATATAGAGAAAAGAGAGTGGATTTTAAAGAGGAATATAAAGTATAAATGTAGAATTAAATAAATAACATTATGATTAAGATTGAAGGATTAAGTAAGCACTTCCGTACAGAAGAAGTAGAAACAATCGCATTGAACAATATTTCGATGGAAGTGAAGGATGGTGAATTTGTAGCTATCATGGGACCTTCCGGTTGCGGTAAATCAACCTTGTTGAATATCCTGGGTTTGCTTGATAATCCGACTGGCGGTAATTACTATCTGGTTGATAAAGAAGTGGGCCATCTGAAAGAAAAAGAACGTACACAGGTTCGTAAAGGGAATATCGGTTTCGTATTCCAGAGCTTCAACCTGATCGACGAACTCAATGTATACGAAAATGTGGAACTGCCGCTGACCTACCTGAAGGTAAAGGCTTCCGAACGTAAACAGATGGTAAACGATATTCTGAAACGTATGAACATCAGCCATCGTGCCGCTCACTTCCCACAGCAGTTATCCGGAGGTCAGCAACAGCGTGTTGCCATTGCCCGTGCCGTTGTCTCCAACCCGAAGATCATCCTTGCCGATGAGCCGACCGGTAACCTGGATTCAAAGAACGGTGCCGAAGTAATGCAGCTGCTTACCGAACTGAACAAAGAAGGGACAACCATCGTCATGGTAACCCACTCCAAGCATGACGCAAGTTTTGCACACCGCATCATCAACCTGTTCGACGGTAGCATCGTGTCATCAGTGAGCGAATTTATTTGATGAATTAGATTTTACACATGGACATATAGCTAAATTAAGAATGTAAGCAAACACGAACATATCCTACCTGTGAAGGCGGGATATGTTTTTATTCTCGCCAACTGTAGAACAATTAAACCATTAAAAAGATGAACAACCTATTAAATATAAAGTCTTTCCTGAAATTCCTGGGTAAGAATAAAGCATATACGGTGATCGATGTGTTCGGACTGTCTGTTTCACTGATGTTCGTCATTCTGATCTCTATTTATACGGTACAGGAGTTGTCGGTCGATAAATTTCAGGAACATGGAGACCGCATTTATGCGGTAGCTTATGAAGAAGGAGTAGTGACAGGCGTTCCGGTGGCTTACCGGTTGCAGGAACGTTACCCGGAGATAGAAAGGGTTTGTCCGGTTATCAGCAACAATTTCAATTCGATGATCGTTTGGGCAAATGATAAAAAGATGAATGCCAATTTATGTTTTGCCGATTCTTCCTTCTTCAATTTCTTTTCGTTTAAACTTTTGAGTGGCGACAAGAATCGGGTGTTGCAGGCCCGTAACAATGCTGTCATTTCCCGGACATTTGCCAACAAATTGTTTGGCACGGACGACCCGGTAGGGCAAAGCATCCGTATCAGTGACTCAACATCAGTGATGGTGACAGGTGTGATGGAAGATATCAAAAATTCGGCAATCCCTTATACCGACCTGCTGCTGCGGATCGAAGGCGTCACCGAGTTTAACGGCTCGTTGGGCATGGACCGCTATAATAATGCCGGTGCTACGACCGCTTTTCTGATGATGAAACCGGGGGCCGACCTGCGTCCTAAGACAGATGATATTGCTACCTATATGAAGGAGTTCTTCTGGCCGTATAAGATGGAACTGTGGAAAAAGGTAATACTCATCCCCATGAATGAATTGTATTTTTCACCGATAAAGGGAAACGGAAATTCGGGGGATAGACGTTTTGTCATTGTTCTGATGTCGGTGGGTATACTGATCCTGATATTTGCCGTGTTCAATTATATCAACCTGACGGTGGCACAGGCGGGCCAACGGGCAAAAGAGATGGCTACACGCCGTTTGCTGGGTTCGTCGCGCGGTGAATTGTTCATGCGACTGATGGTGGAATCGACGTCGCTGACGGTTATTTCATTCATACTCGGCTTGCTGTTTGCCATGGCTGTTACCTCTTATGCCAACAACCTGCTGCAATCCGATATAAGTCTGGCCGATGCCTGTACGCCTCTCTGGATCGGTACGGCGATTGTGGTCGTTTTATTGATAGGTGGTTTGTCGGGACTGTTACCGGCCATTATGATTTCTTCGGCCAAGCCGATCGATGTGGTGCGCGGAACTTTCCGCCGACAGACGAAGATGGTGTTCAGTAAGGTTTTTATCACGTTCCAGAATACGATCACGATTGCCATGATCGCAGCTTCTATTGTGATGATTCTCCAGATCAACCATCTGATCAATGCTCCTTTGGGATATAATACAACGAATATATTGGAAACCTCCAATAATTTTGAGAATGTAACGGATCGTACAGCTGCTTTAGACCGGGTGCGTCAGATGCCGTTTGTCAAACGGATAGGGCTGGCGAGCGGGATGCCTTTCAGCGGTAGTAACAATATGACCGGTACGTATGAAGACAAAACACTCAGTTTCCAGCAATTTATTATGGATAGCGTCACATTTAATATCCTGGGACTGGAGATTATCCGCGATAACCACCTGGCCGAAAATAGTTGGTACCTGACCGAAAAAGCAATGATGGATATGGAGTTGCCTATGGATGCGCCGGCTTTTAAATGGGGAGAAAACAGTACCCCGATTGCCGGTGTGATCCGCAACTTCCAGCCCCGCGGCAATATAACCCGTGAGAACCAGCCGTCTATGCTTCGCATCAATAAACCGGAAGAAATGTATCCCTGGTCTATTATCATCGAAATAGATGGAAACCCGTACACGGCTTATGAACAGATCCGTAAGGCCTACGAACAGACATCCGGCCTGAATTTCGAAGGCAAATTCATCGACCAACAGATTCAGGAATCGTTTGAAGCGCAGCAGCGCATGGCAAAGATTGTCTCTATCTTTGCCGGTATCGCCATCCTGATCTCTTTGCTCGGGTTATTGGCTATGTCGACCTACTTTATCCAGCAGCGTTCGCAGGAAGTGGCAGTCCGTAAAGTATTCGGTTCGGACAATAAAAGCATCCTGTTACGCCTGGTCAGTGCCTTCCTGATCTATGTTGTCGTAGCTTTTGTGATCGCAACGCCCATCATTTGGTATGCGATGAACCAGTGGTTGTCTGACTATTCATACAGGATCGACCTGAATCCGCTTATCTTTATTGTTTCCGGCCTGTTCTGCCTGGTTATTTCATTTGCTGCCGTATTTGTCCAGAGCTTCAGGGCAGCCAATGCCAATCCGGTGAATAGTATTGCTAATAAATAACGATACGAGTATTATAAATTTAAAGGCGGAAGTTATTCATAAGAATGACTCTCCGTCTTTAGTTGTTTAAGAATAGCATGGATTTCTTAATTATACAGGTTTATATGCTACCTTTGTGCGGTAGTTAAACGGGTGCTTATCTATTTTCAAAACATATATGTTTCGTTGACAAAGCATATATGTTTTGCAATCAAAACTCCTTAGTTTTGTTTTCAAAAGATACTACCTTTCAGTTTATGTTATTGAAAGGTAGGAGATTCTTGCGGCTGGTGTCTGAAACGTCTAATGTGAATACTTTTGGGGGGCGGATAGGATGTAAAAAAACTGGACAGGACTGTCTAATTATTAGACATATCTTGAAGTTTTGTTGTTTTGTATTTTGTTGATATCTAATGTTTTATTGTTTTGGCACGTATTTTGGTTGTTGGAATGTGTAAATAACTGAAATAACAAAAAATAGTATATCAATGAGAACGATATTGCGAAACTTTCTGAATGTACTGCGCCGTTTCAAGATGGCGTCTTTCCTGAATATAGTAGGGTTGTCGGTGGCTTTTACCGCTTTTCTGGTGATTATGATGCAGGTTCAATATGAGCGGACTTTCGACCGGTGTTATCCGACCGCTTCACGTATTTGCCGGGTGGACGTGCATCATGGAGAAGAGGATATTTATGCCTCGATACTGCCTCGTGCACTGGCGGATGCTGTTTTTGCTTCATCCCCTCATATAGAAAGCAGTGTACTGCTAAGTCCCTCCGGTGTAAAAGCTTATGTGACCGTGGGAGAAGAGGGGAATGAGAAAGGTTTTAAAGAATCGATCATCTCCTGTTATTCGGATTTTGTACATGTTTTCGAACCGTCTATACTGGAGGGGACTGCTTCCTGCCTGGAAGATCCGGAAAAGGTAATCATACCGGAAAGCATGGCCAAACGGATGTTTGGTAAGGAACCAGCCGTGGGAAAAAGCATTTATTGTAAGGATGAAATATGGTATATAGACCAGAAGAACTTCACCGTCGGTGGCGTCTATAAAGATTTTCCGGAGAATGCACAGATGAAAAATAGCATTTATATTCGTATGAAGGAAGATTGGGGGAAAGATGACTGGTATTCCCAGAACTTTATGGGATATATCCTGCTGGATTCGCCCGAATCGAGACAGGAGGTGGAAGATAACTTCAATAAGACATTCGACTTTTCTAAATATGGAACCCAGGATAAGACCTTCCTGCATCTGATTCCTGTCACGGACATTTATTATACGGCCGGCCAGTATGAAGATATGATCAAAGCCGGAAATATCGGTACGATGCGGTTGTTGGTATTGATCGCTTTGCTGATCATTATCATTGCCGGAATCAATTTTACGAATTTCAGTACGTCACTGGCACCGATGCGCATCAAAAGTATCAATACGCAGAAGGTGTTGGGCAGTTCGACTGCCAGCCTGCGGATCAGCCTGATGATCGAAGCGATTGCCATTTGTCTGTTTTCCTGTCTGCTTTCTTTCTTGCTGACCTGGATGCTGAACAGGTCGGGAGTTCTTACCTTTGTGGAGGCGGACACGAATATGCTGCATTATATACCTTTATTATTTATGATGTTGGGAATGGCTGTTTTGCTGGGAGTGATAGCGGGACTGTATCCGGCGTGGTATATGACCTCTTTCCAGCCGGCATTGGTCCTGAAAGGGAGTTTCGGGTTATCGGTTTCGGGACGGAAATTGCGTATGGTCCTGATCGGTTTCCAGTACGTTGTCTCGATCGGTTTGATTATCGGCTCCTTCTTCATACAACTTCAGAATAATTATATGCGTTCCTACAAGCTGGGATTTGATAAGGATCAGGTTGCAATGGCAGTTTTAAGTACCGAGATGGTCGAAAAGTCAGGCGATCTGTTGATGAACCGGCTGAAAGAACATGTCGCCATCGAAGATGTAGGCTTTGCCAGCGATGAAGTGGGAGCATCGAATAACTATTCCGCAAATAATTTCGTTTGTAACGATAAAGAGTTCAATACTGAAATAGTATATACCTCGTGGAACTTTCTCGATGTCGTAGGGATTCCGATTATCAGCGGACATAATTTCAACCGCTCGGATGCAGAGAGTGATTCTACTTATGCCTGTATTTTTACCCGCCGGGTACAGGAACTGGCTCCTGATATGGAACCGGGGCATCTGTTGAAGAAAAGTTGGATGGGGATAGGCCGTGTTGCCGGTTTTGTCGATAACATAAAGATTTCATCGCTACGCTCAATAACCCGGCCGCTGGTTTTTATAGTAACCAAAAAACAGGTAACGCCTGTCTGCTATATCCGTCTGGCTGCCGGAGCCGATGTGGAAGATGCCGTCGCCCATATCCACCGGGTAATAGCTGATATCGATCCGGCATATCCTTTCGAGGTGGAGTTTTACGATACGGTATTCAATAATCTGTATCATAAGGAACAGTATCTGAAAAAGATGGTCACTTTGTTCAGCCTGCTGGCTATCGTGCTGTCGATCGTGGGTGTCTTTGGACTGGTTGTTTTTGAAACGCAATACCGGCGTAAAGAGATCGGAGTGCGTAAAGTGTTCGGTGCTACGGTAGGGGAGGTTTTGAATATGTTCAACAGGTCTTATCTGCGTATTGTCTCAATCTGTTTTGTGATCGCTGTCCCGTTTGCTTATTACGGCGTATATAAATGGCTGGAAAACTTTTCCGATAGGACCCCGATCTATTGGTGGGTGTTTGTGTTGGCTTTCGGCATTGTGGCCGGTATAACCATGCTGACGGTTACATTCCAGAACTGGAAAGCGGCAAATGAGAATCCGGTGAACAGTGTAAAAAGTGAATAATTAATCTAATTTGTCTAATTATTTTACACCAGTGTCTAAAATTTAGACACATCTGATAACACCTTGATTCGTCAAGGTGTTATTTATTAGATGATTACATGTTTGGCATGCGTTTTGAACCTATTCGGGTAAAAATAAATATATAATGAAAACAATTCTTCGAAATTTCATCAGTGTATTACGTCGTTTTAAGATGGCGACGCTTCTTAATATTTTAGGGCTTTCAGTGGCTTTTTCTGCATTTATGATTATTATGATGCAGGTTGATTATGATCAGAATTTTGACACTTTTCATAATGAAGCCGATAATATCTACCGGGTGGAGCTACAGTGGGGTAAGGAAACGCCTCAGGCTATTGTAAGCCGGCCCCTGATGGATGTGTTTTTCAACTTCTCACCGCATATCGTTGCCGGAGCCATTAGCTATCCTATCTATAGTGAGACGGTTTTTATTGTAGATAAGGACGGGAAACAGGATAGTTATATGGAACCGAATATGACTATTTATCCTTCCTTTACCGATGTGTTTACTTTTGATATGTTGGAAGGAACGAAGGATGCCCTGAAGGACCCGGAAAAGATCTTGATTTCGGAAAGTCAGGCTAAAAAGATATTCGGTACGGAATCGGCTGTCGGCCGGAGAATGAAAGCGAAAGATACCAGAGGGCGGTTGGCCGGTCTTTTTACCATACCTGAGATGGATTATACGGTGGGAGGTGTCTATAAGGATTTTCCGGTAAACGGTATCCTCCAGAATGCAGTCTATGTGAAACTGGATGATAAGGAGGGTTTGAATGATTGGGGAAGTTCTAATTATTATGCTTATATCCGTCTGGATAGCCCCGAAGCCGCAAAGGATTTGACAAACGATTTTCTGGATTATTATAAAAAGCACGAGATAGGGAAAAATATGCCGTGGTCTACCGATGACCTGAATTTGCGGCTGACTCCTTTGACGGAGCTTCATTATGTAACGGATGTTCTTTATGACATGGTTCCTAAGACTAGCCGCCAGACGATATTGGTTCTGATTGCCATCGCATTTGTTATTATGCTTATTGCCGGTATCAATTTTACCAATTTCAGTACGGCTTTGACTCCGATGCGTATGAAAAGTATCAATACGCAAAAGGTGCTGGGTAGTTCTAATGCAACATTACAGTTCTCCTTATTGATGGAAGCGGTTTGTATCAGTGTTGTGGCTTTCTTGTTGGCATTATGGATTGTCCGTATGACGGCAAGCAGTCCCATAGCCGGCCTGATCAATGCGGATATTTCTTTTTCCGCTCATCCGGTGTTGATTTCGTTGACGGCTCTGCTGTCTGTGCTGGTCGGAGTGCTGGCCGGGATTTATCCGTCTTATTATATGACATCCTTCTCGCCGGCGCTGGTGCTGAAAGGTAATTTCGGACTTTCTCCCAAAGGAAGGGTATTGAGGAACGTACTGATCAGTGTGCAGTTCATTTCTTCATTTGTTTTGATTATGGGCGCTATGTTCATGTATTTGCAAAATAACTTTATGCGAACCAGTTCGTTGGGATACGACAAAGATCAAATCATCGTGACAGACCTGACGGCTACAGTCTTAAACAGTAAAGACGCTTTCACGAATCGTATGAAATCGTTCTCCGGTATTGAGGATGTGACCTGTGCGGAGTTTCTGCTGGCCAGCCAGGATCAGTATATGACTTGGGGACGTGAACTGAATGGTAAAAATATTCAGTATCAGGTGATGCCGGTCGATCCTTCTTTCCTGAAGGTACTGAATA
This sequence comes from Parabacteroides sp. AF17-3, assembly GCF_003635445.1. Lineage (NCBI taxonomy): Bacteria > Pseudomonadati > Bacteroidota > Bacteroidia > Bacteroidales > Tannerellaceae > Parabacteroides > Parabacteroides sp. AF17-3. Next base: position 188,617 of record NZ_QTMM01000008.1, read on the forward strand.
TTGCAGTAAGTGACGGACGGGATTTCCGGGAAGAAGATACTTTGACGGAGCATGGTGCCTATATATTTAATGAACGTGCGCGAAAGACTTACGACATTCAGCTGGGGGATAAGATCGGTGATATGGAGGTGATTGGTTTTGTTCCGGATATCAAGTTCGCTTCTTTCCGTACGGAGGTGGTTCCGATGGCATTCTTAGTGCGTGGTAAAAGTTATTCGGGAGGTGCGGCGTTTGCATATATCAAGGTAAAAGCCGGTTCGGATATGGGAGCAGCCATGGCGCATGTCAAGAATGTAATGAGTGAGATTCATCCGGATTATCCTTTCGACATTACTTTCTTTGATAAAGTGTTGAATAATTTATATGAAAAAGAAACGAGTCTGGGAGCATTGATCACATTATTCAGTCTGATAGCCGTCTTTATCTCGATGGTGGGTGTCTTTGGTCTGGTAGTATTCGACAGCCAGTATCGCAGAAAGGAAATAGGTGTCCGCAAGGTGATGGGATCTTCCGTGTCGCAGATTCTGATTATGTTTAACAAAACGTATGTCCGTATCCTGTTGATATGCTTTGTGTTGGCCGCTCCGTTGACCTGGTATGCCATTCATGCCTGGTTGGAGAACTTTGCTTACCGTACTCCGATCTATTGGTGGGTATTCATACTGGCTTTCCTGCTGGTGTCGGCTGTGACGATCGTCACTGTTACCTTCCAGAACTGGCGGGCGGCAAGCGAAAATCCGGTGATAAGCATAAAAACAGAATAGCAATCATGCAACATTCTTGAAATTATTACGTATTTATTAAAAAGTTGTTTGGTGAACAACCTTAAATCGAAGTAATAATTCAATTGATATGAAAACTATTTTAAGAAACTTTGTCAGCGTGCTTCGCCGTTTCAAAATGGCGATGTTGCTGAATGTATTTGGATTAAGTATCGCTTTTGCAGCTTTTATGGTGATTATGATGCAGGTGAATTACGACTACACGTTCGATTCCTGCCAGCCGGAAGCTGATGCAATCTACCGCATGGACATGGACTTTCAGGGAAAAGCGAGTGCCGTCTTCAGCCGTCCTTTTGCAAGAGGCTTTACAGAGTCATCGCCCCATATTAAGGCCGGCATGATTATGGCGTCGTGGAATTCCGAACTTTTTTATAGTGTCGAACGGCAAGGGGAGAGGCTGAATTTCCAGGACCCGGTCGTGAATGCTTCGCCCGGGATTACCCGTGTCTTTCATTTCGATATGGTGGAAGGAGATGAAACGGCATTGGATCAGCCGGAAACTGCCATCATTCCCGAAAGTATGGCGCGTCGCTTGTTCGGAGATGAGTCGGCTATAGGAAAACGGCTGATGAATGTAGAGACGGGAAGTACGGTAGCAACAATAAGCGGCGTCTTTAAAGATTTCCCCCTTAACTCTTCCATCCGGAATATTATCTACCGGCAGATGCACCCGAAAGAAAACTACGATACTTGGAGTAATCAGAATTATTTCTTCTTTTTCCGAATGGATGATCCAGCCAATACGAAGGATGTGAAAGAAAACTTTATGAAGAATTTTGATGCATCCCAACAGTTCGGTAAGGATTTTGACTGGGAGAAAGATGGTATTGACCTGCGTATCACACCGCTTCCCGAGCTACATTTCCTGGAAAATGTCTCTTTCGACTCAATGCCGAAGGCCAGCCGTCAGACGGTGCGTGTTTTGTTTGCTATAGCTTTTGTTATCTTACTGATTGCGGGTATCAACTTTACCAATTTCAGTACGGCACTGACACCGATGCGTATTAAAAGTATCAATACGCAAAAAGTGTTGGGAAGTCCGGATAGTGTGCTTCGTTTGAGTTTGCTGGCGGAGGCGATTATCGTCAGTGCAGTGGCTTATCTGATTTCGCTGGGGATATTGTTTATAGCCGGTAAGACTTTTATAGCCTCTTTGGTGGATGCCGACATGGCTTTTTCGGCACAGTCGGGAGTTATTACTACTACGGCGGTTATTGCTGTGGCTGTCGGTGTGTTGGCTGGCCTTTATCCGGCCTGTTATATTACCTCTTTCCCGCCGGCACTGGTACTGAAAGGCAGTTTCGGACTGTCTCCAAAAGGGAGGTTGCTCAGAAGTACATTGGTCAGTATCCAGTTTATTGCTTCATTTATTCTGATTATCAGTTCCCTGTTCATGTTTTTGCAGAACCGGTTTATGCAGAATACACCGCTTGGATATGACAAGGACGAATTGATCGTGATGGAGCTGAACGGTAAGGTGAATAAGAGCCAGGATGTATTGGCGAGTGAGGTAAAAACATTCTCCGGGATTGAAGATATCACTTTTGCCGAACAAGTTTTATCGAGCCGGGACTTCTATATGGGATGGGGACGCGAGTATAAAGATAAGGATATTAACTTTCAATGTATCCCGGTGTCTCCTTCTTTCCTTCGTGTGATGGGGATTAAAGTGACCGACGGACGCGATTTTCGCCCGGAAGATGACTTGAAAGATACGGGATGCTATATATTTAATGAGAAAGCCCGTGAGATGTACGATCTGGAACTGGGGGATAAGATTGACGGTGGCGAGATTATTGGTTTTATGCCTAATATCAAGTTTGCTTCTTTCCGCAACGAAGTTTCACCAATGACTTTCTATGTCTGGGGAAAATACTATTGGGGAGGGGAAGTCGACAGTAAATATTATGCAGCAGCCTATGTCAGGGTAAAGGCCGGCAGTGATTTGCGTGCGGCAATGAAACATATTCAGGCTTCATTAAAGAAGATCGATCCGGTTTATCCTTTTAAAGTCTCTTTTTATGACGAGATATTACAACGTACCTATGTAAAGGAACTGAAGATCAGTAACCTGATCACCCTGTTCAGTGTCATTGCGATCTTAATATCCATAGTGGGAGTCTTCGGACTGGTGGTGTTTGAGAGTGAATACAGACGTAAAGAGGTGGCTGTCCGCAAAGTATTAGGATCGTCCACTCCGCAAATATTGGTACTGTTCAACAGGAGTTATCTGATTATTCTGGTTATTTGTTTTATCTTGTCGGCTCCTGTGGCTTTCTATGGCGTATATCGCTGGTTGGAGAACTTTGCTTACCGTACTCCGATGTACTGGTGGGTATTTCTGGCAGCCTTTATTATTGTTTCGATCATTACTTTTATAACCGTAACTTTCCAGAACTGGCATGTCGCTAATTCAAATCCGGTGGAGAGTATAAAGTCGGAGTGACCGGAAAGTTATTTTCCTTTATAAATGTCTAATAATTTGACAGCATTGTCTAATTATTAGACATTCATTTTTAAGGCGTGATCCAAATGTTTTTGATTGACAAAGAGTTATCGTTTTGGCATGTTATTTGAACGAATTGGATAAAAAGAGGTCAATATGAAAACGATATTACGAAACTTTATCAGTGTACTCCGCCGTTTCAGGATGGCGACTTTGTTGAATATTCTGGGATTAAGTATTGCTTTCGCTGCATTTATGGTGATCATGATGCAGGTAAGTTATGATTATACGTTCGATTCCTGCCAGCCGGAATCAGAAGCGATCTATCGGATGGATATGCAATATCAGGGAGAACAGGTAGCCATTATGAGCCGTCCTTTGGCGAGGGCTTTTACAGAATCGTCGCCGCATATCAAAGCAGGAACCCTTATGACATCGTGGACTTCCGACGGGTTTTACAGTGTCGAACGGAGCGGTGAGATACAAAACTTTCAGGATCCGATAGCGACAGTGACCCCCGACTTTACCCGTGTTTTCCATTTCGATATGGTGGAAGGCGATGAAACGGCGCTGGAGCAACCGAAGTCGGCCATGATTCCCGAAAGCATCGCTAATCGCCTGTTCGGTAATGAATCGGCTATCGGTAAACAGTTGATGGGCGGGACATCGGGAAAAGTAGTTGCGATCGTCAACGGTGTTTTTAAAGATTTTCCCCGTAATTCATCTGTCCGCAATATCATTTACCTCCAGATGGATCCGAAGGAAAATTATGATGAGTGGGGTAACAGTAATTATTATTTCTTTTTCCGTATGGATGATCCGGCAAATGCGGAAGATGTGAAGGAAAACTTCAAAAAGAATTTCGATAAGACAAAAATGGCCGGTTCCGATCTGGATTGGGAAAGGGATAAGATCGACCTGCATATCACTCCGCTTACCCAATTACATTTCCTGACCAACGCTTCTTACGATTCGATGCCGAAAGCCAGTCGTCAGACAGTACAGGTACTGTTTGCCATCGCTTTCATAATCCTGCTGATTGCCGGTATCAATTTTACGAACTTCAGCACGGCATTGACGCCGATGCGCATTAAGAGCATCAATACGCAGAAGGTGCTCGGTAGTCCGGATAGCCTGCTACGGCTGAGTTTATTGGGAGAGGCTGTCATTATCAGTTTCGTGGCATTCCTGATTTCGCTGGTCGTATTGCATCTGGCTGAAAACTCGTTTATTGCTTCTCTGGTGGATGCCGATATGTCTTTGGGGATACAATGGAAAATTATCGGTGTCACAGGGATCATTGCCTTATTGGTCGGTGCGCTGGCAGGGGGTTATCCGGCTTGTTACATCACCTCTTTTCCACCGGCCCTGGTGCTAAAAGGGAGTTTTGGATTGTCGCCTAAAGGACGTGTGCTGCGGAGTACGCTGGTCAGTATTCAGTTTATTGCATCCTTTATCCTGATCATCGGTTCTCTGTTCATGTTCCTGCAAAACCATTATATGCAAAGTGCGCCGCTTGGATATGATAAGGACGAACTGATTGTTGTCGAGCTGAACAGTAAGATTAATAAAAACCTGAGTGTGCTGGAAAGTGAGATAAAAACATTTTCAGGAATAGAAGCTATCACGTGTGCCGACCAGATATTGTCGAGCCGGGACTATTATATGGGCTGGGGACGGAATTATAACGATAAACCTATCGATTTCCAATGTATCCCTGTTTCTCCGAGTTTTCTGCATGTCATGGGAATAAATGTGATCGATGGCCGTGATTTCCGGCCGGAAGATGATCTGAAAGATAAAGGAACGTATATATTTAATGAAAAGGCACGCGATATGTATGATCTTGTGGTGGGTGAATCGGTCGAAGGGGAAGAGATTGCCGGAATTATTCCTAATATCAAGTTCGCTTCTTTCCGTAACGAAGTGTCGCCAATGGCATTTTATATCGGCGGAAAGTATTGGAAGGGAAATGACGGAATCCGGTATTACAGTGCAGCTTATATCAAAGTAAAGGCAGGTAGCGACCTGTGGGCTGCCATGGAACATGTAAAAGCATCGTTGAGCAAGATCGATCCGGTCTATCCGTTTAAAGTCTCTTTTTACAATGAGGTGTTGCAACATACGTACGACAAGGAGTTGAAGATAAGTAACCTGATAACCTTGTTCAGTCTGATAGCCATATTTATCTCTGTTGTCGGTGTTTTTGGGTTGGTTGTTTTCGAAAGTGAGTATAAGCGCAAGGAAGTGGCGGTACGGAAAGTATTGGGTTCTTCTACTTCGGAGATACTGTTTATGTTCAACAAAAGTTATCTGTTGATCCTGTTGATCTGTTTTGTGCTGTCGGCTCCGGTTGCATTCTATGGCGTATATCGCTGGTTGGAGAACTTTGCTTACCGTACTCCGATCTATTGGTGGGTATTTCCGGTAGCCTTTGTTATTGTTTCGGCCATTACTTTTATAACCGTTACTTACCAGAACTGGCAAGTAGCAAATTCGAATCCGGTGGAAAGTATAAAGTCGGAGTAATCCGGCTTTAGAATGGATGCCATAAAAACAAACTGATATGAAGACAATATTACGAAACTTTTTCAGCGTGCTGCGCCGTTTCAGTCTGGCCGCTTTCCTGAATGTTGCGGGGTTGGCTGTTGCTTTTGCAACCTTTATCATTATTATGATACAGATCAGCTTCGAACGTAATTTCGATCGTTGTCATCCGACGGCCGACCGTATTTACCGGGTGGAATTAAGTGGCGAGGTGGTAGAGGCAGAGGCCGGGACATTTTCCCGTATCCTTCCGCGAGGATTGATCGAGGCTGTTATAGGATCATCTCCCCATATCGAGGCTGGTAGCCTGATTTTCCCTTATAGTCCGGCCATCTATTTTACGGTGACGGAGAACGGCGAACGGGAAGGCTATCATGAATTGATTCAGACTTGCCATCCGGCACTGACCCATGTATTCGATTTTCCGATCATCGAAGGAGATATCGATTGCCTGAACGATCCTGAAAAACTGATTTTACCGGAAAGCATGGCTCGTAAGATATTTGGAAAACAGTCGGCTGTAGGTAAAGCATTACATGCCGAAGAGCAAATAATGAGCAAGAATGTAAGGGATTTTACTGTCGGAGCCGTTTATAAAGACTTCCCGGAAAATACGCAGATTCGTAACCTTATTTATACGGGTATCGATAATACTATGCGTGAGAATTTCGGATCCAGTAGTTTTATATGTTTCCTTTTACTGGATAATCCGGAATCGGCCCGGCTTGTTACGGACAACTTCAATGCGAACTTCGACTTTTCCAAGTTGGGGAGTGGGAAGGTACAGATAAAGTTGACGCTTCTTACGGACATTTATTATATGAATGAAAGCCAGGATGGTACGATTTTCCGCAGCGGTAATAAAGAAGTGACCTGGTTGCTTTTTTTTATTGCCTTACTGATCATTATAGTGGCTGCCATCAATTTTACGAATTTCAATACTTCGTTGACACCGATGCGTATCAGGAGTATCAATACCCAGAAAGTGTTAGGCAGTCCGGATTGCGTATTACGTCGGGCTTTATTGGCCGAAGCTGCTATTACCAGTCTGGTGGCCTGGCTGGCGAGCCTGTTCATTGTGCATGTGCTGGCTTCGACCGGTACCATGCCGTTTATAGAGGCTGATTTGAGTATAATAGATAACCTGCCGATTGTCTTGTTGACCGGTGTTATTGCATTGGTTACCGGCATACTGGCCGGGTTATATCCTTCCTGGTACGTGACCTCCTTTCCTCCGGCCCTGGTGCTGAAAGGAAGTTTTGGGCTTTCACCGTCGGGACGCAAATTACGTACGGTGTTGATAGGTATCCAATATGTGGTATCTATTTTATTAATTATCAGTGCTTGTTTTGTTCATTTGCAGAATAAATATATGCGTGGTTATTCGCTGGGATTTGACAAAGATCAGATCGCGATCGTTCCTTTGAGCAGTGACCTGTATATTAAATCTCATGAGACCTATGTTAATCGCCTGAAGGAATTTTCTGGTATCGAAGATGTGGCTTTTTCTCTGGAGAAGGTCGGTTCGCAGGATGGTTACAGTACGAACAGCGGTTCTGTCAAGGAAAATGATTTCCACTTCTTTATGATCTTTGTTTCCGCAAATTTCCTGCGTGTGATGGGAATCCCGGTAGAAGAGGGGCGTGACTTTTATCCGGCCGATGAAATGGCTGAAACTCCTTCTTACATTTTTAATTGTACGGCAAAACAGGAAGTAGGTATGGAAGTGGGGGATAAAATGGATTCGTGGGCTTCGGGTGATATTGTCGGGTTGACAGGCAATGTCAAGTTTACTTCGCTTCGAGAGGGAGAAAGTAATATCGGTTTTGTGACAGGGAAACTGCCTTATCCGCTAACTACTTCTTATATACGCCTGAAAGCCGGGGCAGATGTCGATGCAACCGTTTCACATATTTATAAAACACTGGCTGATATAGATCCGGCTTATCCGGTCGAGATCGAGTTTTATGATGCTGTGTTCAACGAATTATATCATAAGGAAGAGAATTTGCGTAGCCTGATCACGGTATTCAGCCTTTTGGCGATCATTATTTCGCTTGTGGGTGTCTTTAATCTGGTGGTATTCGATACACAATATCGCCGGAAAGAGATCGGTCTCCGAAAGGTACATGGTGCGACTATCGGTGAAGTTTTGAAGATGCTGAACAGTTCCTATATTTATATTGTCCTGATTTGCTTTGTGCTGGCAGTACCGGTTGGTTATTATGGGATCAACAAGTGGCTGGAGAGTTTTGCCTATAAGACACCGATGTTTTGGTGGGTCTATCCGCTGGCTTTGCTTATTGTACTGACTATTACTGTCGGTACGGTGACTTACCAAAGCTGGCAGGCTGCTAATGCTAATCCGGTGGATAGTTTGAAGTCGGAATAACAGCGTTTTACATAGAATCTGTTTCAATGTCTAATAATTTGACAGCATTGTCTAATTATTAGACATTGTTCTTTTCTGACGGTTGGGCTAATATTCTGTTATTCTGTGCGTTGTTGCTTTGGCATGCAATTTGAATTACCAAAGTAAACATAAATAGTAATGAAGACAATACTAAGAAACTTTTTAAGCGTACTGCGTAGGTTCAAGATGGCAACCTTTTTGAATGTGGCGGGATTGGCAGTTGCATTTGCAGCCTTTATCGTTATTCTGATACAGGTAAATTATGAACGTAGTTTTGATCGTTGTCATCCGACGGCGGAAAGAGTTTTCAGAGTGGAGTTGGAAACTCCCGGTACATTCGGTCTTATTTTACCCCGTGGATTTGTAGAAACTGTTATTCAGTCATCTCCGCATATTGAGGCCGGATCGTTGATCTATCCTTATAATTCGGCTATTTATTTTTCCGTTATGGAGAATGGAGAGAAGATTGGTTACCGCGAACCGGTATATACTTGTAACCCTGAGATTACCCGTGTCTTTGATTTCCCGATATTGGAAGGGGATATCGATTGTTTGAAAGATCCCGATAAACTTATTTTACCTGAAAGTATAGCTCGGAAAATTTTTGGAGACCAACCGGCTGTAGGTAAAATGTTGCATGCCGAAGAGAATGTTGAGACCAAAGATAACCGTGAATATACCGTTGGTGCCGTTTATAAAGATTTCCCCGGGAACACCCAGATGAGGAATCTGATCTATACGGCTATCGGACCGACTTTTCAGCGGGATAATTTTGGGGCGAGTAATTTTGCCTGTTATGTGTTGCTGGATAAAGCGGAATCTGCACAGGATGTGGTTGATAACTTCAATGCAAATTTTGATTTTACTAAAATAGGAAAGAAAGATCAACAGCTTAAACTTACCCCTCTCACTGCTATTTATTATCTGAATGAAAGCCAGGACGGAATGATTTTCCGCAGTGGAAATAACGAAGTGACTTTGTTGTTATTTTTTATCGCCTTATTGATCATTATCGTAGCTGCTATCAATTTTACCAACTTCAGTACAGCCCTGACACCTCTTCGTATTAAGAGTATCAACACCCAAAAGGTTCTGGGCAGTTCTGATAGATTATTACGAAACGCTTTGCTGGCGGAGGCTGCTATTGTCAGTCTTATAGCCTGGTCGATCAGTTTGGTTCTGGTCTGGATGCTCGGCAGGACAACCGCTTTACCTTTTGTGGAAGCTGATTTGAGTATCTTGAAGAATCTGCCGATTGTTTTGATTACGGGTGGAGTGGCATTGATAACCGGAGTAGTTGCCGGATTATATCCTTCCTGGTATGTGACCTCTTTTCCACCGGCACTGGTGCTGAAAGGCAGTTTCGGACTTTCTCCGTCCGGTCGTAAACTGCGTACCATTCTGGTCTGTGTACAATTTATAGTTTCCATCCTGTTGATTATCGGGGCTAGCTTTGTACAGTTACAAAATGATTATATGCGTAGTTTCTCGCTTGGTTTCGATAAGGATCAGATTGCTATTGTGGAATTAAGCGGAGAACTTTATAATAAACATCATGAGACATATGTAAATCGGTTGAAGGAGTTTCCGGATATCGAGGATGTTGCTTTTGCCATGGAGAAAGTGGCTTCAAAGGATGGTTACAGTACCAATGGAGCCGTTTTGAAGCAAAAGGAGTTTCATTTTTTCATGATCATGACTTCTCCCAATTTCCTTCGGGTGATGGGTATTCCTGTTGAAGAGGGGCGCGATTTCTCTTTGTCCGATGAGTTATCGGAAGAACCTGTTTATATATTTAATGAGACAGCTAAACTGGCGGTAAATATGGAACAGGGAGATATTCTTCAGTCATGGATTCCCGGCCGTATTATCGGATTTACCGGAAATGTGAAGTTTACCTCTCTTCGCAACGGTGAGAACAATATTGCTTTTGTGGTGTCAAAGATGCCTTATCCGATGTCTGTCTCTTATATTCGTCTGAAAGCGGGATCCGATGTGCATGCTGCTGTTAATCATATCCGTAAGACATTGGCGGATCTTGATCCGGCCTATCCGTTTGATGTGCAGTTTTATGATACGATCTTTAATCATTTGTATCATAAGGAAGAGAATTTGCGTAGCCTGATTACTGTTTTCAGCATATTGGCAATAATCATATCGCTTGTGGGAGTATTCGGATTAGTCGTATTCGATACACAGTATCGCCGGAAAGAAATCGGTGTGCGTAAGGTACATGGGGCGACTAACAGTGAAATTCTGAAAATGCTTAACCGTTCATATATTTATATTGTACTGGTATGTTTTGCCCTGGCTACGCCGATCGGTTACTATGGCATTAAGAAATGGCTGGAAAGTTTTGCCTATAAGACACCGATGTACTGGTGGGTATATCTGGCCGCATTGACAATTGTACTGGTCATTACCATAGGTACAGTCACATTCCAGAGTTGGCGGGCGGCAAATGCCAATCCGGTAGATAGTTTGAAGGCACAATAAGTATTTCAACTAAACAGATTTACTATCATGTTTTTTGAAATGAACTGTCATACTATCATTTATTTGTGTAATATGTTGTATATATGCGTGTTGTCTTCTGATAGTTACCGTTTTTAACTGTCACTTATCTATCATGCAACTATCATAGCCTACTTGAAAAGACGGATAGATAAGTACTTCTTTTCAGTAAGTATACTGTTTAAAATCAGATGGATAGTAATATAAGTTGCTTGACACCCGGGTCTTGATATGCTCGACACCCGGGTGTAAGCATCGTTGAGATGGGGGTGTGAAACAGGTCGAAATGGGCATGCCGGCAACAAAAAATAGGTATTCGGATGAAAATAAGTCATAGGTTTGAGATAAAAAGGTAGTAGGGCGACGAATTATAAGAGGTGGTATCGAACGGTTACAGGTACTTTTTATGAATTGAAATGACTGTTCTTTGGTTAAAATCTCGTTAAAATGATGGTTGTATGTTAGATTAGTGATAGTTAAAAGCGGTAACTGTCATAGGTTAATGTGCATGTATATAGAGATTTACACGAGTGAATGATAGTATGATAGTTGATTCGTAGAAAACCTGACACTGTAAACGCAAAAAAAGGATATCCCATATGGAATATCCTTTCTTCTACTGATATATAATAAATATAATGTCAGTCAATTAGTTTCTGGGAAGTGCTTCTTTCACTACCATTGCCCGGCCTTCGTATTCTGCACCGTTCAATTCGTTGATAGCTTTGAAGGCTTCTGCATTTTCCGGCATTTCAACAAAAGCAAAACCTTTTGATCTTCTGGTGTCGCGGTCTACAATAAGTTTTACAGAATCAACTGTTCCGAACTCTTCCATTACATCTCTCAAATCTGATTCCTTAACATTGTAGCTAAGGTTACCAATATACATGTTCATAAATATAAAAATAAAAAATTAATAATATAACAATAAAACTTTAGGAAGGTCTTTATCAGAGATGGAAATACTCAATGTTTATAACTGAGGAGATACATGTGAAAGTAAGATCGAAATAAATCTCTTATTGTTTCTGATGCAAAGTAACGGAAACAATTTGGATAATGAACTATATATCTTGTTTATTATTCAATAATATATTATTATTATGAAATAAGGTCATTAATTAGTAATATGCCGTTATTCCGTTTTGTATAAGTTTATCCGGCATTAGTTCCATCCTCTCGTTTTTTCTATCGGAAAAATATACGGGTAAAGCGGGTATATATTCGTAATATTGCAGTAGAAATATTAAATATGATATAGCATGAATAACCTTGAACGATCCAGGCACAGGAGGCCTGTTCTAAGTACCTTGATCTTGTTACTTTCGATTGTAACAATGAGCGCACAAACAACGACCTTGCATCCGGTTGCTTCCAACGACTGTGGTGTGGACGGCAAACAGCCGTTTCTGGTAAAAGGCGATAATTATACCATGCCCGATGAAACGGGAGGAAGTATGACGGCAAGAACCTGCAATTTCGGAGGGTCTGTTATCTATGCTTTCGACCGTTTGGATATACAGGCGGATTACCAGTTGGAGGTAGTCTATCTGGCGGATAGCGAGCGGCGGCAACGGATCGTAGCCGATGGAAACGAGGTGCAGGCTCCTGTCGTTCTTGAAAAAGGGAAGGAACAGCGTTATCGTATCGACCTGCCGAAAAAGGCATTTGCGTATGGACAGCTGGTACTGGTTTTCGAAGTATTGAAAGGACCGAATGCCATTGTTTCGGAATTGAATCTTTATTCATCCAATCCAAAGAAACCGATTCCGTTTGAAGGGGATAAAAAGCTGGCGCTGGCACAGACACAAAGTTACCGGGTGGATACGACCGTGAATGTGGAAGAACATCTTCCGGTTTATACAACTGTTCCGTACAGTGTGCCGGGCGTGTATAATCTGGTTCTGTCATTGAACGGAACCTGGCAGTTTAATCCGTCTCCGAAAGCTGATTTTTATACCCGTAAGGCCGATACGGACGGCTGGCATCCGATTGTTGTACCCGGACAATGGTCGATGCAGGGATTCAAAGTCGATTCTGCCGGTTTTGGAGGTTATCAGACTCTTTTTACGTTGCCGGCGGACTGGAAAGGCAAGCAGGTGAAGTTGCGTTTCGACGGTGTATCCAGCGAATGTATTGTCTGGCTGAACGGAAAAGAGATAGGGACCCATATGGGGGGTATGACTGCGTTTGAGTTGGATGCTACCACAGCTTTGCAACCGGGAGAAAACAGATTAGCACTGAAGGTCCGTAGCGAATCGCTGGCAGATATGCTGGGAAGCCTGACGCAGTATGCCGCTCATCAACTGGGAGGTATTACGCGCAAAGTCACGCTTTTTGCCGTACCCGATGTGCATATTTCCGATCTCCGTATCGTGACGGAGTTGGATGAACAATATAAGGATGCTGAACTCAAAGTGTATCTGGCTGTGACAAATGCCGGAAAGGAGACGGAGAAGAATATAGCAGCGCGTCTTTCTATCGGCGGCCTTCCCGTTGTTCTCGATCAGGTAATTCCGGAACTGTCTCCGGGCCAAACCTGGACCGGATGGTTAACCGGAAAAGTGGCCGATCCCCGGAAATGGGATAATGAACATCCTTATTTATATACGATGAAAATAGAATTGGGAAATGCGGACGTAACCACTGAACAGATAGAGAAACGTTTCGGTTTCCGTGAAGTAGAAGTGCAGGGCAACCGTCTGTTGGTAAACGGCAAGCCGGTAAAGTTGAGAGGCGTCTGCCGTCATGAAGCGCATCCGCTTACCGGTCGTGTCATGACTCCGGATCTGGAACGAAAAGATGTGGAATTATATCGTGCCGCCAACTGTAACTTTATCCGTACGTCACATTATCCTCCTTGCGAAGAATTACTTGAAATCTGTGATGAACTGGGAATGTTCGTCGAAGTGGAAGCACCTGTTTGCTGGATTGGTCATCATGCGAATGAGAACTGGAAAGTACTCGATTACCAGGATAGTACATATTATCCGTATGTCTTGCAGGCAAATATGGAGACGATTCATTTCTACCGGAATCATCCGTCCGTTATCTTCTGGTCGATTGCCAACGAATCGTATTGGAACAAAGAGTTTGCCCAGGTTGAGGTATATGTGAAGAAAGCCGATCCGACTCGTCCGCATACTTTCCATGACCAGGCATACGGCGGTTTCAATAACCAGGGAAGTACGGCTCCCATTTCCAATATTCATTATCCCGGACCGGATGGATATAAGGTTGCCGCCAAGAGTGACCGTCCGATGGTGTATGGGGAATATTGCCACCTGAATGTTTACAACCGCAGCGAGTTGGTGACCGATCCCGGTGTGCGTAGCGACTGGGCGCTGGCACTGTCTCCGACCTGGGAAAATATGTATAAGACGGATGGTGTGCTGGGCGGTTCTATCTGGTCGGGTATCGACGATATTTTCCAATTGCCGAATGGGGATGCTGTGGGTTACGGTCCGTGGGGACCGATAGACGGATGGCGTCGTCCGAAACCGGAATATTGGGATATGAAAAAGATATATAGTCCGATTCGTGTGCAAACGGACCGGTTGTCGCCTGCTAAAGAGTTGGTTATTCATTTGGAAAACAGATATACCTATACTGATTTCAATGAATTGCAGCTCAACTGGAAATATGGGGATGAACAGGGAGTTTCCTTTGCCTCGATTAAGCCGGGAGAGAGCGGTCAGATACGTATTCCGATTATGAATCCGGATCAGGCAAACGAGCTGTATCTTTCTTTTACCGATCCGCGCGGTTTCATTGCCGACGAGTATATCATCCCGGTAGGTAAACAGGTTCAGAATGAATTACCGGAGTTGCAGCCGCTTACGACACAACTGAAGAAAGCAAGTGACCGTTATCGCATTACCGGCAAAAACTTTATTTGTGAAGTGAGTCGCACGACCGGACAAATCCTGTCGTTGAAACAGGGAAAGCAGGAGATACTGAACGGCGGTCCGTGGCTGATGGCGCTTCCTCTGAATGGCGGCGGTTGTTATCCGAACCATAATGCAAATACTCCTTTATTTAATGATATTTGTACGGAATGGACTCCGACGGAAATCGATGCGGCAAAAGTCGGTGACGATGTAGTTGTCACGGTGAAAGGAAGCTATAAAGAATTTGAAGGAAGCTATAAACTGACTGTCAATGCGGCCGGAAAACTTTCTGTCAGCTATTCATTTAATGCGCTGGCTGACGTAAATCCCCGCCAATGGGGATTGGTTTTTGAGGCTCCGGCAGCCTTCAACAAAACATTCTGGCGTCGCGATGGCCTGTGGAGTGTTTATCCGGAAGACCATATCAGTCGTCCGGTAGGAGAGGCAGACCTGTTTTATTCCGGTTTACCCTCGCATCTCAATCCGCGGGTGGAACCTACCTGGTCGTGGAGCCTTGATTACAATGAATTGGGAAGCAACGATTTCCGCTCTACCCGTCGTAATATCTGGTACGCCGGCCTAACCAATGCCGCAGGCAATAAGGTAACCGCCGTTTCAGATGGCAAACAGCACTGGCGTTCATGGCTGGAAAAAGACCGTATCCGTTTCCTGGTGGCAGATTTCGTCACTGCCGGCAACGAAATGTTCCTGAGTAGCTATTATGCTCCGTTCAGAAAACCGTTAAAGGCAGGGGATAATATTAGTGGTGCGATTGTATTGCATACGAACTGATTTGAAATATTCAGGGAGAGGAGGTAAAATAGTAAGACTTCCGTAAACTATATTGACTTGGATTGCTTATATTTGCATAGAAATGTTTAATCGTATTGCCTTATGAAAGATAGTTATATCCGCTTTGACTGGGCCATCAAACGTCTTTTGCGTCAGAAAGCTAATTTCGGAGTGCTGGAAGGCTTCCTTTCCGTGTTGTTGGACGAAAAGGTTGAAATCATCGAGTTGTTGGAAAGTGAAAGTAACCAGCAAACCATTGACGATAAATTCAACAGAGTAGATATCAAGGCTAAAAACAGCAAGGGTGATATCATCATTGTGGAAGTACAGAATACACGTGAACTCTATTATCTTGAACGCATCCTTTATGGTGTGGCTAAGGCGATTACAGAACATATCTCTTTGGGAGAACGTTATTGCGAAGTGAAAAAAATATACTCCATAAGTATTCTATATTTTGATATAGGAAAAGGGGACGATTACCTGTATCATGGGCAGAATATTTTCACGGGGGTACATACGGGTGACCGTTTGGAAGTGACTACCAAAGAGAAAAATGCAATTGTGCATAAGCTTCCGGCAGAAATTTTTCCGGAATACTACCTGATTCGTGTGAACGAGTTTAATCAAGTAGCTGTGACCCCGTTGGAAGAATGGATAGAGTATCTGAAAACAGGGTGTATCCGCTCTGATACAACGGCTCCCGGTCTGGAAGAGGCGCGTGAGAAACTACGTTATTATAATATGACTCCCGAAGAACGTCATGCTTACGATGAACACCTGAATGCCATTATGATACAAAATGATGTTCTGGATGGTGCAAAGCTGGAAGGTCTCATGGAAGGTCGTATGGAAGGGCGTGTAGAAGGACGTATGGAAGGGTTAGCCGAAGGTCGCGTAGAAGGTGAAGTCCGAAAGCAAAATGAGATTGCTGCAAATATGAAAAAGTTAGGTTTAGATATTCAACTTATTTTGGAGGCTACTGGTCTAACGCTTGAAGAAATAGAGAAACTGTAATAATCTTGTAAGATTATTTTTTACCCCAATATCCATGCATATAAAGATATTGGGGTTTTTTTATGTGTTTACGTGAATAGTATAGCATTTATCGAATGATTGTCCATCTTTTATCTTGTATAGTCTATTTGTTCTTTTAAAGAAAAACTCTTATTTTGCGGAGTAAATACGTATATAACAATACCATGAGAAGACTTACCTTATTACTAGCGTCTATCGGCTTAGTCATGACAGCCTATAGTCAACCGAACGTAACCCCAAAAGAATGGGGCAATAATGAATATGCCGGAATATGGAAACTGTCAGTAGGCACACCCGAAAAGATCAACCTGCTGAGCGAACTCGATATAACTCCGAAGAAAGAAGCCTTGCAGCAGATGGCGGAAGGTCGGTTACCTATATCACCGACTGATGTAAAAACAGAAGTAAGGGATGGCAAAACGTATATCAGTTTCCCGTTGGAAAAAGGGGAGAAGATATTCGGTCTGGGGCTTAACTTCAAAACTGTCGAACAACGGGGCCGTATCATGCGGCTGCACATGGATCATTACACCGGAAGCGATAACGGCCGTACCCATGCACCGGTTCCTTTCTTCGTCTCTTCCCGCGGCTATGGTGTATTGATCAATTCCGCCCGCTATATAGATTTATGGGTAGGAACGGCCGTTCGCAAGGGACCGAATGCTCCGGAGGAACAAGACCGTAATACAGATCCGACCTGGCCTGCACAACCTTATTCCGACAATATCGAAGTT
This sequence comes from Parabacteroides sp. AF17-3, assembly GCF_003635445.1. Classification (NCBI taxonomy): domain Bacteria; kingdom Pseudomonadati; phylum Bacteroidota; class Bacteroidia; order Bacteroidales; family Tannerellaceae; genus Parabacteroides; species Parabacteroides sp. AF17-3. Next base: position 205,773 of record NZ_QTMM01000008.1, read on the forward strand.
CTGGTTCCCGCACAGGGGGTGGAATTGGTTTTCTTTGCGGGGCCAACCATGCAGGATGTTGTTCGCCGTTATAATCTGTATAATGGTGGTGGCGCCTTGCCTCCGCGTTGGGGACTGGGTTTCTGGCATCGTACACCGACTTTGTTTACCGATAACGATGTAAAGAAAGAGGTGGATGAATTTGAGAAACGCGGATTTCCTCTTTCCGTGATCGGCCTTGAACCGGGATGGCATAGCAAAGCCTATCCTTGTACCTACGAATGGGATAAAACCCGCTTCCCGGATGCTCCCGGCTTTGCCAAAGAGATGCTCGACCGGAATATACGATTGAACCTCTGGATGAATCCGTATGTATCCAAACATAGTGAAGTATACAATAAAATAAAACCCTATACCGGTTCTCATACGGTCTGGCTGGGTGAGGTTCCCGACTACTCCATGCCTGAAGCCTGTAAAATCATGACCGATCACTTCCGTAAACATCAGGTCGACCTGGGAATAAGCGGATATAAGATGGATGAGAATGACGGATATGATTCCTGGTTGTGGCCTGACGTAGCTACGTTTCCTTCCGGTATCCCGGCGGAACAGTTGCGTAACCTGTATGGTTCGCTGATGCAACAGGCAACGGTAAAGATGTATCGTGAAAAGAATCTGCGTACTTATGGGCAGGTGCGTGCCGGTAATGCGGGAACGAATGCTTATCCTTATGTCCTGTATAATGACTATTACGACCATCGCGGTTTTATCACCGCTTTGATAAACAGTTCTTTTATCGGCGTGTTATGGACACCGGAAGTTCGTTCCTCCAAAACATCGGAAGAATGGCTTCGACGGATGCAGACCGTTTGTTTTTCGCCTATTGCACAGTTGAATGCCTGGGCGGACGGGACGAAACCATGGACTTTTGCAGATGTAGAAGATGATATTCGTGAGATCGCTTTGTTGCGTATTCAGTTGATACCTTATTTATATACCGCTTTTGCCGATTATGCTTTTTATGGAACACCTCCGGTACGTGCCATGAATCTGGAAGAAGGTTATTCTGTCGAAGCACAGACGGAAGAAGGTAAGCTGGATGCAACTGAGAACCCGTATGCGATGGCTGTACGCCGGGAAGTGAAAGACCAGTTTATGGTCGGCGAGAATATCCTGGTCGCCCCATTGTTTGCCGGAGAGAAAGAACGTAAAGTCGTTCTCCCGCAAGGTAAATGGTATGATTTTTATACCGGAAAGTTTGCCGGTGAGGGAGAGGTCATAACTGTTATCCCGGCTGACCGCCATATTCCTGTATATGTAAAAGACGGCGGTATTATCCCACTCTGGCCTGCCATGTCGAAATTCGGAGATCGGAAATATCCGCTGGAAGTACGGCATTATGGAAACAAACCGGGCACATATTCTCTCTATGATGATGACGGAAGTTCCTATAACTACGAAAAGGGAGAGTTTACCCGCATCGACCTGACCGTTACGGTTGATAAGAAAGGAAAGAAAAAAGGGAAAGCCGTTCAACCGAAAGGAAAAAAGATTTGGTCATTCAGTGAATATAATTTCAAGTTTATGACGGAATAAGCAAATACTCTTTCCATATCACAGATGTATTTCTTTTGTTTCACAGTTGGATTCCGTTTGTATCACAGTTGAGTTTCTTTTGTTTCACAGCTGTGATATGAATAAAGAATTGGAGTTTATCCACACATGCTGGCGGGTAAATCATACTGTGACCGGGCTAATTGACTGTATCAGAAACATAATTTTATATGAAACTAAGCAAAACAATTTCACTAACACTACTTTCTTTAACTCTGGGAAGCTATCTGCACGCACAGGATATTCAATCGTTGGCAGGAACCTGGCAGTTCAGTCTCGACCCTGCCGATCAGGGGATGAAAGAAAACTGGCAAGACCGTTCGTTTGATAAAACGATTGCCTTACCGGGAACAACCGATGAAGCGCAATATGGCGAGAAGACGTCCGGTTCCGATTTCGGTATTCTTACCCGTGCTTATAAATACTACGGTCCGGCCTGGTATTCGAGAGAAATTGAAATTCCATCCGAATGGAACGGAAAACGCATTCGGATGGAACTGGAACGCGTCTTATGGGAGTCACGTGTTTTTGTGGATGGAAAGGAGGTGTCCGTGCAGGATGCTTTGTCTACTCCCCATTACCATGATCTCGGTTATCTATCCCCTGGTAAGCATCGTTTGACTATTCGTATCAATAATGATCTGATCTATAATATTGGCGATAAAGGTCATGTCTATACGGAATATACGCAAAGTATTTGGAACGGAGCTGTCGGACGTCTGCAACTGAAGGCAATCGAACCGGTTCATTTTTCTAATCCACAGGTATTTACCAAGGTTTCTCCCTGTTCCCTGCAACTGATGGATACCTTGATGAATACTTCCCCTAAAAAGGTCGATGCACATATAACCTGGCAACTGACCGAGCGTGGGAGTGGAACGGTAGTTTTTACGGAAACAACCGAACAGCCGCTGCAGAAGGGAGCGAACGTACTGAATTTTAAAGCATCTATGCCGCAGGGTATCAAGCTATGGAATGATGTCACTCCCCATTTGTATCAGTTGAAAGTTACCATACGGGATAAAAAGAAAATATACGATACCCGTGAAATTGAGTTCGGTTTCCGGGAAGTGACAACATCCAAATCAAAAATTCTTATCAACGGAAAACCTGTTTTTCTGCGTGGTAATCTCGATTGCGTGCATTTTCCGCTGACGGGTTATCCGTCTTGTAAGGTAGAAGATTGGGAAAAGATTTTCCGTATTTATAAAGACTATGGTCTGAACCATGTCCGTTTTCATTCCTGGTGTCCTCCGGAAGCAGCTTTTATCGCGGCTGACCGGATCGGTATTTATATCCAGGCAGAAACGATTTGGATCGACTGGTGGATGTCTGTCGAGCAGAAAGAACGAAAAGAGATGGATACCAAAGGCCATCCGCAGGGATTGGGTAAGAATCCTTCGGCCGACCGGTATGTGCAGCATGAATTAACCCGTATGATCGATGCTTACGGCAACCATCCGTCTTTCATTATGCAATGTATCGGTAACGAGTTGGGTAACTCTGATTTCGACGTGATGGAGTCGTGGATGAAACCCTTGAAAGAAAAAGACTCGCGCCGCCTGTATGCAACTTCAACGGCTCGTAAGATCATGCCGCTCGATCAATATATGGTCACTCATTATATGGACGGACTGGGCGGAACCCGCGGTCTTCGGGGCGGTGCTTCTACCGCCTGGGACTTTGAAGATGTGTATTCACGTTCGGACATCCCTATTCTTTCGCATGAGATCGGGCAATGGCCGGTTTATCCGAAATGGGAGGAGATAAAGAAATATACAGGTGTACTGAAAGCCCGTAACTTCGAAGAGTTCCGCGAACAGGCACGCAAAAACAGGATCGAGGAACAGAATGAGGAATTTGTCGCAGCTTCCGGTGCCCTGAACCAGATCATGTACAAATATGAAATAGAATCCTTCCTTCGTACGCCTTCCTGTGCCGGTATCCAGTTGCTTAGCATGCAGGATTATCAGGGGCAGGGCGAAGCGTTGATCGGTTGGCTGGATGTTTTTTATGACAGCAAAGGCATTACAACGCCTGAACAGTTCCGTGCGCACCATGATACGACAGTTCCTTTGTTACGTATGCCTAAATATGTATGGGAAAACAACGAACCTTTTACGGCTGAAATGCAGTTGGCACATTACGGAACCGAAGATTTGCAGGAGGGGCTTTACTGGAAGATTAAAGATGAAAACAGTAATCTGGTCGCTTCCGGAAAGACTGCATCCCGCCGTTGGCCCGTAGGTACTTCCGAACTGGGAGGTAAAATAAATTGTGATATTTCTTCTATCTCTGCCGCTCAAAAACTGACGGTTGAAGTCGGTTTGCAGGGACGGCCCATAGTTAACCGTTGGAATATCTGGGTTTATCCGTCTGCAAAATCTTCGGGCAAACCTGTTGTGGCGGAAGATGTGTATGTCACCGACCGGATGGATGCCGAATGCCTGAAACGTTTGGAAAAAGGAGAGAAGGTTCTTTTGCAGGCGTCTGCTTTAGGGACGGAAGAAACCTGCGATAAGATTAGTTTTTACCCTTTGTATTGGTCGCTGACTTTTTTCCCCGGCCAGGGTAAGAATACGATCGGTATGATTGTTCGCGATAAACATCCGTTGTTTGCACAGTTCCCGACCGATTCACATAGCGACTGGCAGTGGCAATCCGTTTATAAAGATGCCCGTGCCTTCTATATAAACGACTATCCGGAAAGTTATAAGCCGATTGCGCAGCCGGTCGATGATTTTCATCGGAATAATAAGCTGGCCTCTATCTTTGAGTTGAAAGTGGGAAAAGGGAAATTGCTTGTTTGCGGTTTTGACCTGAAAGATGAAAAGAATCCGGCTGCACGCCAGTTGAAGAATAGCATCCTGCATTATATGAGTTCGGACGATTTTAATCCTTCGTATGAAAAGGATATTGCCTCTTTGCGGAAAATACTGACTTATGTCGAACCTCTGAAGAGCACTGTTACCGGTGAGTTTAGCAATGCTTTGTTGTATATAGACTGTGCAGCTCCGGATAAAACCTTTGCCAATAAGAAGACAACATACGAGATAACTCCCGACTGGCAGGCAAAGGAGATGGAGTTGACGATCCAATGTCCTCCGGGAATCATTGGTTCCTTATATGTTTGTTTTGCCGATAAGGATAAGAAAGGACGCACGGGACATCTTGTCTTCGAAGGTCGTGACTACGAATTGGTAAAACAAGAGAATGAAGAGTCATGGATTAAACTTCATATTATGCGTGAAGATTCGAACGACGGAATACTTCGTTTGAAAGCAAAGCTGAAGAATGGTCCTGATCTGGTTATTTCGAAAGTGGCTATCGTGGAGGAATGATCGTTCAATAAAGACTGTCGGTTTTTTGTAAAATTAGGGAATCTTTTTGCAGAATCCGATATGGATATAAAGAAAAGAGGAAGTATGTTGCTTTTATATATTTCCTCTTTTTATCTTTGTATATGAGTGAAAAAAACAGATATTATGAAGAAAAACTTATTATTAGCATTAAGTGTGTGGTTACTGACATCCTGCAATGCCGGAATTGATCTTCCGGTTAGACCGTCGGATAGCGATTTACAATTCTCCGATCTGGCAAAGACCTGGGATGAGGGAATGCCATTAGGAAATGCGACTGTTGGTGCCCTGGTTTGGCAGCGGGATTCGGCTTTACGCTTATCCCTGGACAGGACTGACCTTTGGGATTTGCGTCCGATGGATAGTATCTCCGGTCCGAATAACCGGTTTGCCTGGGTTCGTGAACAAGTGAAGAAAAAGGATTATCTTCCGGTTCAGCAGAAATACGACCATCCGTATGATCGTCAACCGGCTCCGTCCAAAATACCGGGGGCGGCGCTGGAATTTTCTTTGGTAGAACTGGGCTCTCCTTCCGATGTCCGTCTTTATCTGAATGACGCGCTTTGTGAAGCGACGTGGGATAATGGAACTACATTGAAAACTTTTGTCCATGCCACCGAACCGGTCGGTTGGTTTGTTTTCGAGAATTTACCCTTGTCGATAACTCCTACCTTAATTTCTCCCAAATACAGTACAGGGGGAGATAAAGCCGGTAATTCTGTAGAAGGGCAGGATTTGCGTCGTCTAGGTTATAAACAAGGTACTATTGATGAAGATGCGAATCAGATAGCCTATCATCAGGAAGGCTGGAATGGTTTTTCGTATGATGTGAATGTTCGTTGGGAGCAGAAAGGAAAGACGCTGTATGGTGTCTGGAGTGTGACTTCTTCATTGGAATCCGATAAGGCAACTGAAAAGACACAGGAAGCCATGACACGCGGAGTGAATCAGGATTATCAGTATCACCTGAATTTCTGGAAGAACTATTGGGCACAGTCATCCGTCACACTTCCGGATCCTGTTTTGCAGAAACAATATGATAATGAAATGTATAAATATGGTTCTGCCACCCGCGAAAACTCTTATCCTATCTCTTTGCAGGCTGTATGGACTGCCGATAACGGTAAACTCCCGCCCTGGAAAGGCGATTATCATCATGACCTGAATACTCAACTCAGTTACTGGCCGACTTATACCGGCAACCACCTGACGGAAGGTTTGGGTTATCTGAATACGCTTTGGAATCAGCGGGATGTCTATAAGGAATATACCCGCCAGTATTTTGAAACGGATGGTATGAATGTCCCCGGTGTATGTACGTTGTTAGGTGTTCCGATGGGTGGATGGATTCAATATTCCATGTCGCAGACGGCCGGAGCCTGGCTGGCACAGCATTTTTATCTTCACTGGAAATATTCGATGGACCGTGATTTCCTGAAAGACCGTGCTTATCCTTTCCTGAAAGACGTGGCTACATACCTGGAACAAATATCCGTGGTGGATGCTCAGGGTGTTCGTAAACTGACCATGAGTTCCAGTCCTGAGATATACGATAACTCGATCAACGCCTGGTTTAAGGATATGACAAACTATGATCTGGCTTTGATGAAGTTCGCTTTCAGTGCCGCATCTGAACTTGCCGGGGAATTAGAGATTCCGGAAGAGGCTGCTCATTGGAAAAAACTGAATGAACAACTACCGGAACTGGATGTGGATAAGGAGGGTGCCTTGACGTTTGCCAAAGGTTTCTCATACGATCAATCCCACCGCCATTTCTCTCATGCGATGGCTATCCATCCATTGGGTTTGCTGGATTGGAACCAGGGTGAAAAGTCACAACAGATCATTAAAGCTACGATAAAGAAGTTGCAGGATTATGGTCCCGACTACTGGACCGGTTATTCATACAGTTGGTTTGGTAATATGAAAGCCCGTGCATTTGACGGTGATGGTGCCGCCCGGGAATTGCGTACATTTGCTGAATGTTTCTGCTTGCGTAATACATTCCATGCCAACGGCGACCAGACAAAAACAGGAAAATCCAAATTCACATACCGTCCGTTTACCCTGGAAGGTAACTTTGCCTTCGCTGCCGGTATCCAGGAAATGCTTTTGCAAAGCCATACCGGAATCATCCGTGTGTTCCCGGCGATCCCTTCCGACTGGTCGAATGTCTCTTTTGATAACCTTCGTGCCATGGGTGCTTTCCTTATCTCTGCCGAAAAACAAAACGGAAAGATCACCAAACTTCGCATCTATCCTGAACAGGGCGGAACATTACGTCTCGCATCTCCGTTCGGAACAGATGAAGCAGTAGTAACGGGTAATGCCGGAGATGTTACGAACGAGGATGGTATATTATCGTTTGAAACCCGTAAAGGTGAATGGGTGGATATAAAGCCGGCAGACCATCGTATTGAATAGTTCTTTGGAATAAATAGAACAGAAAGTGTATGGACCGGGCTGAGATTGAATGTCGTCTGACAAATCAATCACTCGCCCCGGTCCATACATTTTTTTGTTACATATTGTCTGGATTACATTTTTACATTTGGGATATTTTCTATAACTTGCCGTGATTTTTAATACTAAATCTGATTTGACTTAAACGAAAAATTAAGAATGTACAATAATTAAAACAATCATTTTATGAAATTCCAGAAAACACTATTCGGATGTTTAGTTGGCGTAGCTTTGTCTATGAATGTAAACGCCCAAGAAGTACAAGGATTCGTTCATGAACGTTCTACTGATTATGAATGGCCTACAGATCAACAGGTCTTGGATAAACTTGATAAATGGCAGGACCAGAAATTCGGTGTATTATTCCATTGGGGACTTTATTCGGTTCCGGGTATTGTAGAGTCATGGTCTATTTGTTCAGAGGATGTAGACTGGATTTCCCGTAAAAAGGATATGACGTACGATGAATACAAGAAGTGGTATTGGGGATTGAAGGAATCACTGAACCCGACACAGTTCAATCCGGACAAATGGGCTGATATTATGAAGGATGCCGGAATGAAATATATGATTTTTACAACCAAACACCATGATGGTTTCTGTATGTTTGATTCAAAATATACAGATTTTTCTATTGCAAACGGTCCTTTTGCCAATAACCCCAAAAAAGATGTAGCCCGTTATGTCTTTGACGCATTCCGTCAGAAGGATTTCATGATCGGGTGTTATTTCTCCAAACCGGACTGGCATTGCGAATGGTTTTGGAATCCTTATTTTGCAACTCCCAACCGCCGCCAGAATTATAAGATAGACCGTCATCCGGACTGGTGGAAAAATTACCAGGAATTTACCTATAACCAGATGGATGAACTGATGACTAATTATGGCAACTTCGATATCCTTTGGCTGGATGGCGGCTGGGTGACCGGTGGAGATGTCCATCTGGATAAATTATTGAACAAGGTACGTACTTCTACTCAACCGGGGTTGATTTCTGTGGATCGTACTATCCGTGGAAGAAATGAAAATTATCAAACTCCGGAACGTAGTATTCCTGAGACTCAGTTGAATAATCCCTGGGAAAGTTGTATTACTTTGAGCAACGACTGGGGATGGGTTCCTAATGCTCCTTATAAATCACCGACGAAAGTTATCGGTCTGCTGGCTGAAATCACGGCTAAAGGCGGATGTCTGCTGCTGGGTGTCGGTCCTACGCCACAGGGTACTATTGAAGATGCTGTTGCAGAACGTTTGCATGTGATCGGTGACTGGCTGAGAGCCAATGGAAAGGCTATTTACAACACTCGTATCACTCCGGTTTATAATGATGGAAATGTTTGGTTTACAGCAGACAAGGACGGTAAAACATTATATGCTGTTTATGCTTTGCCGGAAGGAGAGAATTTGCCTGAAACAATTGAATGGACAGGGAACATTCCGACAGGAAAAATGAAAATGCTGAAAGGTAACAAAACAGTGAAATATACCAGCAAGGACGGTAAGGTAAAAGTTATTCTTCCGAAAGGGTTGAAAAACGAACCGGTTGCTTTGCAGTTCACTTTGAAGAGATAATAAATGAAATAAAATAACACATGTTATATGAGTAAAACAACTTCTTTAATTATCGGGCTTATCGCCTTTGCAGGACATGCAATGGCACAACAACCGTTATACAAACAGGCTAAGGCTCCTGTTGAAGACAGAGTAAAAGATCTTATAGAGCGTATGACGGTTGAAGAAAAAGTCGGTCAGTTATGTTGTCCGCTGGGTTGGGAAATGTATACCAAAACGGCTAACGGCGTTGTTGCTTCCGACCTTTATAAAGAACGGATGAAGACGATGCCTATCGGTTCATTCTGGGCAGTCCTTCGAGCCGATCCCTGGACACAAAAAACGTTGGAGACAGGATTGAATCCGGAACTGTCAGCTAAAGCATTAAATGCCTTACAAAAATATGCTGTAGAAGAAACCCGCCTGGGAATCCCTGTCCTATTTGCAGAAGAATGTCCGCACGGACATATGGCAATTGGTACCACTGTCTTCCCGACATCTTTGTCGCAGGCAAGTACCTGGAATGCAGAGTTAATGCATCGGATGGGAGAGGCTATTGCCCTGGAAGCACGTTCACAGGGGGCCAATATCGGTTATGGTCCGGTGCTGGATATTGCCCGTGAACCCCGTTGGTCACGTATGGAAGAGACTTTCGGTGAAGATCCTGTGCTGACAACTCATCTGGGAGTTGCCTTTATGAAAGGTATGCAGGGTAAATCGCAGAATGACGGAAAGCATTTGTATTCTACCTTGAAACATTTTGCCGCTTATGGCATTCCTGAAGCCGGACATAACGGTGCACGTGCCAATGTCGGTATGCGTCAGTTATTTTCCGATTATCTGCCTCCTTTCAAGAAAGCAGTGGAAGAAGGAGTCGCAACAATTATGACTTCCTATAATACTATCGATGGCGTTCCCTGTACTTCTAATAAATATTTATTGACGGATGTTCTCCGTGATCAATGGGGTTTTAAAGGGTTCGTTTATTCGGATTTAACAAGTATCGAAGGTATTGTAGGGGCAAGAGTGGCGAAAGATAATAAGGAAGCTGCCGTTTTGGCTTTAAAAGCTGGTCTTGATATGGACCTGGGAGGAAATGCTTATGGAAAGAATCTTCAGAAAGCCTTGGAAGAAGGTGCCATCACCATGGATGACCTCAACAGAGCGGTCGCTAATGTCCTCCGTCTGAAATTCCGCATGGGGTTGTTTGAGAATCCGTATGTTTCACCGGAACAGGCCAAACAGGTGGTACGTTCAAAAGCTCACAAGGAACTGGCTCGCGAAGTTGCCCGTGAAGGGATTGTTTTATTAAAAAATGAAGGTGTATTGCCTCTGAAGAAAAATATCGGAAATATCGCTGTGATCGGTCCGAATGCAGATATGATGTATAACCAGTTGGGTGACTATACGGCTCCTCAGGAACGTGAAGAGATTGTTACGGTACTGGATGGCATACGAAAAGCCGTCTCTCCTTCTACAAAAGTAAATTACGTAAAAGGTTGTGCAATCCGTGATGTAACGACCAGTAATATCCCGGCGGCGGTGGAAGCTGCCCGTGCTGCCGATGCGGTTGTTTTGGTTGTTGGTGGTTCGAGTGCCCGCGATTTCAAGACAAAATATATAGGTACAGGTGCAGCAGATGTTTCTAACGACGGAAACCAACTCCTGTCAGATATGGATTGTGGCGAAGGATATGACCGTAGCACATTGCGTTTGCTGGGCGATCAGGAAAAACTCCTGGAGGCGGTAGCTGCCACAGGTAAACCATTGGTTGTTATTTATATCCAGGGACGTACATTAAATATGAACCTGGCTTCGGAAAAGGCACAGGCGTTGCTTACTGCTTGGTATCCGGGTGAACAGGGTGGGGCAGCTATAGCAGATGTTTTGTTTGGCGATTATAATCCTGCCGGGCGTTTGCCTGTATCCGTACCCCGTAGCGAAGGTCAGTTACCCTTATTCTATTCACAGGGAAAACAGCGTGCCTATGTCGAAGAAGAAGGAACGCCTCTTTATGCATTTGGCTATGGATTAAGCTACACTAAGTTTGATTACAGTCAATTGGAGTTGCAGAAAGGTAATGGAAAAAATGTCTTGCAAACAGTCAGTTGTACGGTTACCAATACCGGAGACTGTGACGGGGAGGAAGTTGTCCAGCTTTACATCTGTGATAAAGTAGCCTCTGTTTCCCAGTCCCCAATCCTGTTAAAGGCTTTCGAACGTATCTCCCTGAAGAAAGGCGAAAGCAAGAAAGTTACTTTCACATTGGGTGAAGAAGAACTGTCTCTTTATAATATGGAAATGAAACAGGTGGTAGAACCGGGAGACTTCAAAGTCATGGTTGGAGCAGCTTCAGATGATATCCGGTTGGAAGGAGAGTTTACATTGTAATAGAAGTTTCTATATCTAAAAGAAAAGGCTGGATTCGATGTGAGTCCAGCCTTTTTTGTGTTATATACTAAGTATATATTCAATATCTTTGATTACATTTTTTCCTATAGTTCCTAAATTGGAACATTTTTGGAGAATCCGTTCCGTATTTAAAAGTTCTTACCACAAGCATTATACTTACTGATAATGAGATCATAACTTACTTTGTAATCGTAAATCTTTTATGAATTAAAGCATTGTATAAAGTAGTTTTCACTAAACATTATTATTATGGAAAACAAGAAAATGTGTGTTTGGAAACGAGGGGGATACTTTTTTATTGCGACTTTATTAGGAGCGGGTCCTTTCTCAAGTCATGTTTATGCCGGAACTGATCATGATCAGTTCAACTCGGTCACTACCGAGTTGAACTGATCATGATCAGTTCAACTCGGTCACTACCGAGTTGAACTATGGTTTAAATCAGAAAAAAGGAAAAAAAGTTACAGGAACGATTATCGATGAAACCGGCGAACCTGTTATTGGAGCTAATGTAGTACAAAAAGGTACTACTAATGGAAGTATAACAGATATAGACGGGCGATTCTCATTGGAAATTCCGGAAGATGCTATTCTGGAAATATCTTATATCGGTTATCTGACCCAGTCTATTCCGGTAGGGAATAAATCTTCTTTACAAATCACTCTCCGGGAAGATACTCAAAAATTGGATGAGGTGATTGTTGTTGGATATGGTTCTACTAGTGTCCGGAAAAATACGGCCGCCTTGGCTACAGTAGATAACACGAAGGTGCTCGAAGTTCCTTTTTCGGACATGGGATCGAGTTTGCAAGGACGTGTACCAGGTGTAATTGTACAGCAGGGATCGGCTGAGCCGGGGCAGAATGGAGCCAGTGTTTCTATACGTGGTAATGGAGATCCATTATATGTGATTGACGGATTTGTTTCTTCGAGCGGCCGTTTTATGGCACTGAATAAATCGGATATCGAATCGATGACCGTATTGAAAGATGCAGCCTCTACTGCTGTTTATGGTATGAATGCCGGTAATGGTGTAGTTGTAGTCACTACTAAACAGGGGAAAGCCGGAAAGTTGAGTGTAAATTATCAGGCTAATTTCGCATTCAATACACCGTCTTATCCGGCAGAGCGTTTGAATGCATATGAATATGCAACGGCCATTAATAAATTGAACCAATCTTTAGGTAATGGCCTCAATTCATTCAGAACACAAGAAGAAATGGCAGAGATTGAAGCGAATCTAGGTTCATACACAAACTGGGAAAATGCATTATTACGTAATTATACACCTCAGAATGAACATACGGTATCTATTAGTGGAGGTAATGATAAGCTGAAATATTTTGGTAGTCTGAATTATCTGGGACAGAAAGGTATTTATAAATCGGATAAGTTGAACTATGATCGTTATAATTACCGGACCAATGTAAGCAGTAATTTCGATGAAATAGGTTTAACAGTCGGTTTGAATGTCAATGGAACGGTAAAAGACGAACTATATCCCAGCGCCAGTGCATATACTCTCTATTCCCGCCTGAAGGACAGGACACCTTTTGAGAAACCATATAATGAAGACGGCACAGTTTCCAATCAATTTGATAACCCTGCGTTACAACTGGATGGTCCGGGTGAAATCAAATATCGTACCGTTTATAATCAATTAGCTGTCAATCTGGAGTGGGCAGTACCTTGGGTAAAAGGCTTGAAGTTCGGTTTTGACGGAAATTATAATATCGAGAGTCAGGACAGGGCTGACTGGTATGAAAATGCCACCTATTATGATGTGGATGGGAATGCCACCTTTGAAGATCCTTCCAATATCAGTATGACTCGTTCTTCTTATCAGCACAACCGATATGATTTCAATGTGCGTGCCGATTATAAGAACACCTTTAATGAAAAACATAATGTACTGGTAACTTTAGTGCACAACCGTCAGTATTATCATGGGACATCTCTTTCTGCCAGTTCGAATACCTTCTATCTGTCGACGATACATCAGATACAAAACGGAGATGCTGCCAGTATTACGGCAAGCAACAAAGAAAGTAAACAGACCTCGATGGGATATGTAGGCCGTCTTCGTTATGACTATGACAACCGGTATATGGCAGAGTTCTCCGGACGTTACGATGGCTCGGACTGTTTTCCGAAAGGGAACCGGTTCGGTTTCTTCCCTTCCGGTTCTTTGGGATGGGCTATTTCGGAAGAAGAGTTCTTTTCGCCGGTAAAGGATTTAGGTATATTCGATTACTTCAAAGTGCGCGGCTCATACGGTGAAATCGGTTTGAACGGAGCAAAACATGACGATTATGCTTATTTGACAACTTTCAATTATAATTCTAATGCATATGTAATCGGTGGAAGCATGGTCAATTCGATTACGCCGGGGGCTACTCCCAGTATAAATATGACCTGGTACACCCGTGATAAAACAGACGTTGGTATTGATTTTTCTACGTTGGGGAACAAACTGGAAGGTTCGTTCGACTGGTTTTATGAACGGACAAAGGGATATCTGGTGGCACCGAAATATGAATATACGGATCCGATCGGTTATGACCTGCCTTTGATTGTTTCCAAGGCAGAAGACCGTTCTGAAGGATTGGATGGTTTTGTAAAATATACGGATAAGATTGGGCAAGTTAATTTCTCTGCCGGTTTCAACTTTACCTGGTATCGCTCGATTAAGGCAATAACCAATGAAGATAAAGTAACTTTGTCAAATCCTTATACTCGTGAACAAGGATATAAGCAAGGTTATCTGGGAACAGGCTTCGTCGGGACACAGTTTTATATGACTCCGGAAGATGTATTGAATAATCCGAAACGTATTAATTCGAAAGACCTGCGCCCCGGTGATTTATGGTATGCCGATGTGAATGGTGATGGTCAGATTACAGGGCAGGATCAGCGTAAATACGGAAACAATGCAAGTCCGCGTTTTGTATTTGGTATCGACTTGTCGGCAAACTGGAAAGGTTTAAATGTTTTGGCAAATATCCAGGGAACCGGTCGTAGACAGACTTATATGAGTGCTGTAGCTATGGGAAAAGAAGGTGAACGAAGGCTGGACTTTACTTATCAGCTCGATACCTGGTCACCGACTAACACCGATGCTACATTCCCTCGTCCGGGTAATACGTCGTTGAATGAAAATAATAACTATGTCGATTCTGATTTTTGGGCTCGCAATTCAAATTATGTGCGTTTGAAATCGTTGACAGTCTCATATGATTTGAAATATGCAGCTTTGAGAAGCTTGTCGTGGTTACAGAATCTGACGGTCTTTGCTTCTGGTGTGAACTTATTCGCTATCGGTCCTTCTGTGAAATATGCTGACCCTGAAGCTTCGAACTTCGACGGATATGCTTATCCGATGATGCGTACTTATTCCCTTGGATTCCAATTAGGATTTTAATAACAGATAAAAGAGTAAATTATGAAAAGAATATATATAGGCCTTGTTGTTTTAGGCCTTGCATTGACAAATACTTCATGTTCGGACTTTCTTGATACGAGACCGTATGATAAGATCATTGGGGATGATACATGGACGAGTGAAACGTTGGCAGAATCATTTGTGTATTCCATCTACTCGAGTGTACTACAAAAAAGTTTGTGGCTAGGAGCATACGGACATCGTTATTCCTGCCATGCTGAAAGTTCAACAAAGAATGCTATGACAGGTACGCTGAACAGTTCTTACTGGTCGAGGGACCGTGCAGAAGGGGTGACCGCAGATGATAATTATGAATGGTTGGATTACAGTGTTCTTTGGCGTATTCACACAGCAATGGAAGAGATTACCGCAAGTGAAATATTCTCAGAAGAATTTAAAACCCGTACTATCGGGGAATTGAAATTTTTACGTGCAGCTCATTATTTCTTGTTTGCCCGTCAATATGGAGGACTACAGATTATTGACCGTGTGTTGTCTGTAGAGGATGATTTGCAAATACCACGTTCTTCAGTTAAGGAGACATATGATTTTATCATAAAGGATTTGGAAGAAGCGACCCAGGCATTACCGGCAACCGGAAAAGTAGCCAGAGGACGTGTCAGCAGTATGGCTGCCCATGCTTTGTTGATGCGTGTAGCAAATCAAGCGGCGGCTTATGCCGATGGTGGTTCTGCCCAAAGCCAATATTATGATAAAGTGATTGCGGCAGGTACGGCTTTAGGATTGGATGCCGATGGTAGCCAGTTAAGTCCTTATTATGATATGTTCCGTTCGTACGAAACGGCAGTTACAGCACAGGAACAAATTCTGGTTGTGGAACGTCTTAAATTAAATTCATCCCTACATGATACTCCTATGCAATATCAGGGTTTATGGCATGCCGGTAATATATCGGAATATGCTAAAAAGAATTTTCCGATCCATGCAACGATGAATTATTGGGGAATGGATGGTGGTTCATGGCCTACGCAGGATTTAGTAGACGATTATCTGGTAGAAGAAACAGACGGATCGATCAAGTATTGGGAAGATGCATCATATGTACAGACAGGGACAAACGTCGATGAAAAGATGTATTTTAGTAAGGATAAGAAAAGAGATTTACGCTTCTATACAACGATTTTATATGATAGCTGTCTGTATTTCAATGGTCAGGAACGTATTTTCTTCCGTCGTGACGGAAACTGTTCCAACTCTAACAGTCCGATCAATGCAGGAGCGGAAGATGAATACGGACGTAGGGCAGGAGATTTGGATAACTATAATTCTTCAACCGGTTATGCCATGTTGAAATATCATTATGACCCTGTTGTTTCTTTACCTGACCCAGGTTCACAAAAACTGGATTATTGTTATTCCGTATTACGTTATGGCGAGGCTTATTTAAATATGGCAGAGGCTTATCTGATGAAAGGAGATTTTGCGAATGCCCGTAAATATATGATCCCGACGATGGTAAAACATGGAGGGTTCAGCCCGGAAAAAGCTGCGGCATATCTCAATACGAAAAGCGGAAACGGCTGGAACGATCCTTTATTCGAAGCCTATAAACGTGAACGTAATGTTGAAATGGTGTATGAATGCAATGACCGCTATTGGTCTCTTTTGCGATGGGGAATGCGTCAGAGTGGCGGTGTCGGTAACGGGGCCTATGCAACGAGTGGTTTCGTTATCCCTGAATTGGTTGGACCATTACGTGGTATACGTATCTCTCGTGACGGACAGAAGTATGAATTTTTTGAAGTAAATAATGCGATAGGAGAAGCCCGGTTCTCCCCGAAACGCTATTTAGTACCGTTGAACCGTAGCTTCTGCTTGAAATCCGGTGTTGTACAGAATGCGGGATGGGAATGATCTTATTAATAGTAAATAAAAAGACAAATACAATGAAAAGATATTTTAATATATTGGTCGGATGCTTATTGATATTCTCTATGAATAGTTGTTTATATCACAATCTGGAGGATTTAGAGAACTCATCGGATAAAAAAATGACGAATGTCGATTATTCATATCGTTTTTTATATAACGATACGATTCAGAAAGGAACTGCCAATCAGGAAATTCTTGAAGGACGCGTTTGTGAAGTGATTTTTAGTAAATCGATAGAGAATGTGGAAGAAAACGGAATAACTGGTTTTAAAACGACTCTGACTCATACTCTGAATAGTATTCAGAAAGCGGGACCATCCGGTTCCGTTACGAAGGAAATGCTGTATAAGATGTTCGAAGAACAGATCGCACAGGATGGTTTATCGAAGCTCTGGGTATATGTCTCCATTTCGGATGCCGCTATCATTTCACCGTTGGAGGGAGCGCCTACGTTAGGAGCCCCCGGTGATTTTACAAAAGATCGTTATTACCGGGTGACTGCAGCAGATGGTTCCACACAGGATTATATATTGAAAACTGTAAAAGCTTTCTGATTATCTGTTTTTCATAAAGAGTAAAAAAAAGGGCTGTCTAACAAGTTTAGTCAGCCCTTTTTGTGTCAAAAATATAGGGATCTTTTATTCTTACATAGTCTTAGTAGAACTACAGCCTTTTTTATAATAATCGTGACAATTATTAGTAAATATTATCTGTTAGCTTATATTAAAACCAGTTGATTATGATTCAAAATTTAAGAATACATCATACTATTTTACTTCCGCGTAATCAGATGAATATCAATTCTAAATTTGTCTTTACAAAATTCTTGATTATTTGATAAAAACTTATCCTGTTATCCATAAAGTATATGGAGAATACGGATTTTATTTCCTAAAAAAAGTATACAAAACGGAATCGCTGTTGAATCGGATAAAATAAATTATGCTCTGTATATATCAGATATACAGAGCATAATTGTTTGTGGTGAACAAATACATGTGCTCTTCTTAACCATAGTTCTACTAAGACTATGTAAGAATAAAAGATCCCTATATTT
>NZ_QTMM01000008.1:223552-286898 GCF_003635445.1 Parabacteroides sp. AF17-3
TAGTTCTACTAAGACTATGGTTGACTGGTTTTATACAATTTTTGAAACAATATTATAAACCTGAAAGGCAAGTGCCATTCATAAATTTAACTATTATGCAAAACAAACTAAAGAAATGGGTCGTTCCCGACGGGATGGAATTAGTAGTAGGGAAGAGACGGAATGTATTTAAATTGATCAGAAAATCAAATGACATTTTTTATTTATCGTAAAATTATACATTATGAAAACAAAGACACTGTTAGGTCTTTTTGTTCCTCTGTCATTGGTTTGCACACCATCGTTGCTTGCAGCAGATGAGGCGCTAGGCATTGAAAGAGAGAATACTGAAATTAACCTTCATTCTGGTGTAAAAAGTGAAACAAGGCCATTCGTTGGAGGTGTTTTGCAGAGTTCAAAATTTAAAGGTAAGATCTCAGATACCGGAGGTGACCCTTTGCCCGGTGCTACGGTTCAGATTAAGGGGAGTACAAAAGGAGTGATTGCCGATGTAGATGGAAATTTTGAATTTGATGGTCTCAAGGTGAACGATATACTGATCGTTTCCTTTATTGGTATGGAACCCCAGGAAATTACGTATAAGGGGGAAAAGTTTTTAAACATCGTCTTGGAACCGAAAGCAGATGTTTTAGATGAAGTAACGGTTGTCGCTTTTGCAAAACAGAAAAAAGAGAGTGTGGTTTCTGCCATCACAACAGTAAAACCGGCAGAACTCAAAATTCCGAGTAGCAACCTGACCACAGCCTTTGCAGGTCGTGTAGCCGGTTTGATTTCTTACCAGACAAGCGGTGAACCGGGAAAGGATAATGCAAACTTCTTCATCCGAGGTATCACGACATTCGGAGCGGAAGCTAAAAAAGACCCGCTGATTTTGATTGATGGTATCGAATTGGGAACAGAAGACTTGTCTCGTCTGAATACTGACGATATTGCCAGCTTTACGATCATGAAGGATGCCACAGCTACGGCATTATATGGAGCACGTGGTGCCAATGGTGTAATCTCTGTAACAACTAAAGAAGGACGTGAGGGGAAGGTCTCTGTTAATGTTCGTGTGGAAAACTCGTTTTCAACTCCTACCGAGAAGATAAAATTGGCAGATCCGGTCACTTATATGCGTATGCATAATGAAGCGATCAAAACACGTGATCCGATGGGTTTGGCATTGTATACCCAAGAAAAAATAACCATGACCGAACGTGGCCTTTATCCGAATCTGTTCCCAGCCACAGATTGGTATGATACCATGTTCCGTGATTTGACGATGAACCAACGTGCAAATATTAGTGTAAGCGGTGGTGGTAAGGTAGCCCGTTATTATGTAGCGGCCAATATGACACGCGACAACGGTAATATGAAGGTTGACAAGCGTAACAACTTTAACTCAAATATCAATTTGATGAAATATACGATCCGTTCGAACGTGAATGTGAACTTGACAAAGACTACCGAGTTGGTTTTACGTATGAGTGCGGCATTCGATGATTATTCCGGACCAATAGGTGGCGGTAGTACCATGTATAATCATGTGATGCAGGCCAATCCGGTATTATTCAAACCCTATTATGAACCGGACGAGCAGTATTCTTATGCGAACCATATTTTGTTTGGTAACTACGGAGATGCCAATTATATCAATCCCTATGCCCAGTCATTAAGAGGATATAACGAATACAGTAAAAATACCATGCTGACTCAGTTTGTTGTGAATCAGGACCTGGATATGATAACCGAAGGTTTAACGGCCAGCGTACTTGTCAATATGGATCGTTATTCGGAATATACCGTGGATCGTGCATATACTCCTTTCTATTATAGCATCAGCTCTTTCGATATGCAGGATCAGTCTTACAAGTTGAGCCGTTTGAACCCGACAACCGGAACAGAATGGATCAATTATCAACCGGGGCAACGCAAAATCAACAGCAGTGTTTATTTGGAAGCGAAAGCAGAATATACCCGCTTGTTTAATGATAAACATACTGTGAATGCTTTGTTTGTTTACACGATGCGTAATCAGAAATCTGGTATTGCGGATAATCTTCAATTGTCATTACCTTATAGAAATATTGGTTTAGCCGGTCGTATGGCTTACAACTTCGACTCTCGTTATTTCGGGGAATTTACTTTCGGTTACAACGGATCGGAACGTTTTTCGAAGAATAACCGTTGGGGATTCTTCCCTTCCGGTGCATTGGGGTGGATGGTTTCCAATGAAGAGTTTTTCGAACCATTAACCGATGTGTTTTCACAATTTAAACTGAAAGGATCTTACGGTATGGCCGGTCAGGACCAGATCGGTAGTGGAAATGATCGTTTCTACTATCTTTCGGATGTGAACATGGGTGCAGGTTCTTCCGTTCATTGGGGTACTTTGATGGATTATAATCCTGGCGGAGTAAAGTTTAATCGTTATGCCAATGATGAAATCGGTTGGGAAACATCTTATAAGATGAATGTCGGCTTTGAAGCAACAACCATTTTCGGGCTATCTGCTAATGTGGAATATTTTACCGAACGAAGAAAAAACATCCTTTTGAACCGTATCATTCCGGGAACAATGGGTATTGTACCGGATGTAAAAGCCAATTTGGGTAAAGCGAAAGGGCATGGTGTCGATATGGAATTCAATTATGAAAAGAGTTTCAATAAAGATTTATGGATGACCGGACGTGCAACCTTTACATATGCGACCAGCGAAGCTGTAGAATGGGAAGAGCCGGACTACAGCGCTACTCCCTGGTTATCGAAAGTTGGCAAATCATTAGGACAGGAATGGGGATATATAGCCGAACGTTTGTTTATTGACGATGAAGAGGTAAAAAATTCACCGACACAATTCGGAGAATATAAGGCCGGCGATATTAAATACCGGGATGTGAACGGGGATGGAAAAATATCAGAATTAGATAAAGTACCTATCGGTTTCCCGACAACTCCGGAAATCAACTATGGTTTCGGTCTTTCTGCCGGCTATAAAGGAATTGACGCCTCTTTCTTTTTCCAGGGTTCCGGACGCCAGTCGTTCTGGTTGGATCAAAAGAAGGTATCTCCTTTTATCGATGGAAATTCGGGGACAGACCATGACGATGGTATGACCGGGCAAAATCAGGTATTACAAGTTATCGCTGATAATTATTGGTCTGAGAGCAACCGTAATCCGTATGCTTTCTGGCCCAGATTGTCTAGTCAAACCATATCTAACAATAATCAAACCAGTACCTGGTTCATGCAGGACGCGACATTCCTTCGGTTGAAGTCGGTTGAAGTCGGTTATACGCTTCCTAGAGACTTGCTCAAGAAGATCAAAGTACAGAACTTCCGCGTGTATGTCAGTGGAACGAACCTCTTGTGCTGGAGTAAATTCAAGCTATGGGATCCGGAAATGGCTGGTAACGGCTTTGGATATCCGATTCAGCGTGTTTTTAATGTCGGCATTAACTTAGGATTCTAAAACAATAAAAACGAAAGAAAATGAAATCAATATTTAAATATATTTTATGCACCTGTGTGGCTGTCACTGCAACATCCTGCGACTTTTTGGATGTCGTTCCGGACAACATTGCAACGGAAGAGCATGCTTTTGCAGATCGTTATACGGTCGAAAAATATTTGGCAACCTGTTATTCAAAGTTTCCGGCTACAATGAACAGAAATGCAAACCCTGCTATTTTCGGCGCTTTGGAAATGATTTTAAATACGGAATATAATACGGAAAAAGGAATGCAATTCGGATTAGGCCTCGATAGTTCGACGAGTGCCCTTATCAATTATTGGGGTACTGGAGGATTGTATGCAGGGATTCGTGAGTGCAACACTTTTATGAAAGGAATTGTCAACGTTGAAGATCTGGACGAATACGAAAAACAACGTATGATTGCCGAGGTTAAACTGATAAAAGCCTATCTGCACTTCTATTTGTTGTCGTATTACGGTCCTATTTGCCCGCTGCGTGAAAGTCCTCCTGTGACAGAATCGACTCAGGGAGTTCGTGTTTATCGTGAGAAAGTAGACGACTGCTTTCAATACGTTATGGATTTGATCAACGAAGTGATAGATAGTGAAAGTTTACCGTTAGTACTTACCAACCCGTCATCGGAACTAGGTCGTTTTACACAACCGGCAGCTCACATGCTAAAAGCTAAAGTGCTATTGTATTGGGCCAGCCCTTTGTTTAATGGAAACACAGACTATAATAGTTTTCTGGATCATAATGGTGAACCGTTCTTTAATCAGGTTTATGACCCTACCCGTTGGACGGCTGCGGCAGAAGCATGTAAAAAAGCAGTAGAAGTGAGTGAAGCGGCTGGTATCCGTTTGTATCAAACATCAGATTATGTGGCAACAAAACCCTTGTCCGATCAAACGTTGTTGGTACAAACATTAAGAGGTGTGATTAGTCACAGATGGAATCCCGAAGTTATTTGGAGTAATACGGCTTCGATTGTCGACGGTGGTTTCCAAATGGAATGTTTTACTTATTTTGAAACTTCTACTTCATTAAATAATGTATGGCAAAAAATGAGTGTGCCTTTATCGACAGTAGAACGATTTTATTCAAAAAACGGTGTTCCTATTGAAGAAGATAATACGTATGATTATGCCAGTCGTTATAGTTTACGTGTCAGTGATGCGGAACATCGCTATTATATTCAGCGAGGAGAACAAACAGCAGCTTTGAATTTTGACCGTGAACCGCGCTTTTATTCTACTTTAGGATTTGACAGAGGTAAGTGGTATGGAAATTCTTATAAAAACATGCCGGATGATGATGCAGAATGCTTGTATCCTAAAAATCGTTTCGGAGAAGTTTCTTCCGTTGGAAACCCGGGGCACTATAACGCAACCGGTTATTGGCCTAAAAAACTGGTTTCCATCAATAGCTCTTTCCGGGATGCCAACAGTATCACTTGGGAATCTTATCCTTTCCCCGATATGCGTTATGCCGATTTGTTATTAATGTGCGCGGAGGCTTTGAATGAATCGAAAGATGCACCGGATGCCGAAGTGTACAAATATATCGATATGGTACGCGAACGTGCCGGCCTTAAAGGTGTTGTTGAGTCTTGGAGTAAATATTCCAAACAACCGAACAAACCGACCACCAAAGAAGGAATGCGTGATATAATCCGACAGGAACGTAAAATAGAATTAACATGTGAGGGTTCTTATTACTGGGATAGCCATCGTTGGAAAACTGCTTTGGCTGAGCAAAATCGTATCATTGAAGGTTGGAATATCAATGCTTCAGATGTTAAAAACTATTATACGCCAACAGCCATTTACGAGCAATCTTTTGAATTTAAAAACTATTTTGCTCCTATACCTGAGTCAGAAATAGTAAAAAACCCACTGTTACGTCAGAATATGGGATGGTAATTATTAATCTATATTATTTATGACATACATATGAATACCAGATATTTAAAGTTTACATTATTACTTCCGTTTCTTTTTTCTTGTTCAGAAAAAGAGCAGTTACCGATCAGTGAAAGCTTAGGTAAACCGGGAGTTGTTACCAATGTTGTAGTTGAACCCACAGCCGGTGGGGCTGTTGTCTCTTATAAAATTCCCAATACGGAAGATTTATTGGCGGTAAAATGTTTATATACTACGACTAATGGTAAGGAGTATGAAGTGACAGCTTCATATTACGAAGATAAATTGGCAATCCAGGGTTATAATGACACTTCGGAGCATACAGCAACTCTTTATGCAGTGAATCGTGCTCAGGAGTTGTCAGATCCGATAGAAGTGAAGTTTACCCCATTGGAATCAGCTTTGGCTAAAGCTATCAAATCAGTAGCAATTGAGCAAGACTTTGGCGGTGCCCGCTTCAGCTGGAGGAATCCGGAAAAGGCGCCTCTTAACATTGAATTTCTAGCTCCGGATTCCACTGGGGAAATGTCAACCATGAATATTATGATGAGTGATATTGACGAAAATGTTTACAACATCAGAGGTTATGCTCCGGAACCTAAAAATTTCTCCATGATAATAAACGATAATTTTGATAATTATTCCGACACTCTCACTGCAGAAGTTATTCCTTTGTTCGAAGAAAAATTGAACAAAAAGAATATGCGTGTAATGAATTTGGCAAACGATAAAAGTTTGACGAATTGGGAAGGAAAAGACGCTTATATATTAGACGATGACCATAATACTTTTGGATGTTTTATTACAAATGCTTTACCGGGTGCTCCGGCTACTTTCGATTTAGGAACTGTTGCTAAACTGAGTCGATTGGTTGTACACCAACGTATTTATAACTTTGGTGCAAACATTGCTTATGGTCATGGTAATCCAAAAACATTTGAGGTATATGTATGTGACCATGAACCCAGCCAAAGTGGAGATTGGAGCGAATGGACAAAAGTGATGGACTGTGAAATTGTGAAACCTTCCGGATCTCCTGGTTCTACCGTGACGGATTTGGACATGGATGTTGCTAATAACGGACATGAGTTTTCATTTGACGTATCCCTGACTTCGGTACGATATGTCCGTATAGTCTTTATGTCTGCTTTCGGAGGAGCGACCTTCTCGAATATTGCAGATGTTGACTTTTATGGCCAAATCGAAAAATAATGTATAGTATCAACAAATTAACAAGAAAATTATGAAAAGAATATATAGTTTAGCGATACTGGCTGCTTCCATTTTATCTTTCACTTCTTGTGAAGATTTCATGGATATACATGAAGAGTATATAGAAGGTGGTGAGATTATTTATGCTCCTAAACCGGATTCCGTAAGCTTTATTGCAGGTAAAGGACGAGTTTTATTTAATTGTCGTACCTATAATGCCCCGAATGTCCGTTCTATAGATGTATATTGGAATGACGGACTTGACTCTTTGATTATTCCTGTTGAACTGAAGACCGGTTACGATAGTATTTCTGTCATATTGGATAATTTGGAAGAAAAATCTTATACATTCAATATACAGACAACTGATAATTTCGGACATAAATCGTTGTTTATGACAGATTTTGGTACTTCTTATGGGGATACTTACCAAGCAACATTGAATGATCGTCTGATAGAAAGTTTGTCACTGTCGGATCAGGAAGGAACAATCAAGTGGTATTATGCACCTCAATATTTGGTTCGTAGTGAAGTACGTTATGTGAAAAAAGATGGTTCACAAGCAATAGCAAAAGTCCCTTCTACAGATGATTTAGTTCTATTACCGGATGTAAAGTCGGGTTCAACCTTTGAATACAGGTCTTTGTATATTCCGGAAGCAGCAGCGATCGATACATTTGCCACTGCATGGAAAGAATATGAAACACCTTTCCCGACAGAATATAAATATGACTGTAGTTCGTGGAAGGTTTTGTCCGTTTCCGATGTATCGACCTCCGAAGGTGGTGGAATGGATGCATTGATAGACGATGATTTGAGTACCTATTGGCAGTCGGCCTACGAAGGCGGGGATGCACCTCTGCCTCATTGGGCCGTAATAGATATGCAGACACCGAAAATGATTTCCAGGGTTGAATTGTATCGCCGGTCAGGTAACACTGATACCAAAAGTGTTGAGTTATATGTATCCGATCAACCGGATGCCAATACAGGTAACTGGACAAAAATAGGAACTGCCGTGTTTGACGAAGGAGACAGTTCATCAATTACATTACCGGAGACTAGCGGGACAGGCAAGGGACGCTACCTGAAATTATTACTTCCGGATAGTAACCGTGAACCCTATACAAATGTTGCTGAAGTATATGTTTATGGTAAATAGGAAAACGGAATACTAAATACTATCATCCGTCTGAAGAGCCATTTTTCAACTTAATAAATAAGTGAAGAATGGCTCTTTTTGCTTTTTATGCCTGTAGTTCCGTATTTGAAGCATTTCTTATAAATTAGTTCCGAATTAAAGTCTTTTGTTTTATTTATTGTATGGGCCGAAAAGAATAAATGTCGTTAATTTGCCTGTGGAAATTGTATTAATATCATTAAAACACAAAATACGTATATGAATGTAAGGAAACTATTCTACTTGCTGGTTTCGGTTTTATGCCTGCAATCGGTCAGTGCAACAGATTTTACGGTTCCGCGTCTTTCCCCTTTGCCCGTAAAGGTGGAGAAGCAAAAGATCCCTTTGGGAGGGAACTGGCAGTTCAATCCATTTCCGGAAAAAGAATTCTGGAAGCAAGGAAATGTTACCAACTGGAAAAGTATCGAAGTGCCCGGCGAATGGGTAATGCAAGGCTTTGAAGTGGAAAAAGGAAAGGCGGCCGGTTATTTCCGTACGTTTTCCGTCCCTTCTTCCTGGAACGGCCAACGGATCAAACTACGCTGCAACGGTATATATAGCGATAGCCATATTTATATAAATGGTAAGGAAGCCGGAGCCCATCTGGGCGGCTTTACCGCCTTTGAACTGGATGTAACGGAGCTGGTACAGACAGGAAAAGAGAACAGAATTGCTGTGTCGGTGAGATCGGAAAGCCTTGCCGATTCGACTTCCAGCGGTTCCCAGTACGCTGTTCATCCGTTGGGAGGGATAACAAGGGATATGTATCTGTTTACCTTACCGGATGTAAATATGTCGATGTTTCATGTAAATACTTCTTTTGACAGTACTTATATGGATGCCGTACTGAAAACGGATATTGAAATTAGCAATGAATCATCGGTTCCCGCTTCAAACCTTTCCCTTCATTTCTCTTTGGAAGATGCAAACGGAAAAGAGATCGCGTTAAAACAAAATACTAACCCGGTTCAAAAGATAGCAGCAGGTGCGACAGAGAAAGCCTGCCTCTCTTTCAGTATCGCAAAACCGGAGAAATGGGATTCCGAGCATCCTTATTTATATACGTTGACCTGCCGTTTGAAAGACGGAAAGAAGGTGTTGCATGAAACGGTACGCCGGGTAGGTTTCCGCCAGGTGGAAGTTCGCGGCAACCAGATGTATATAAATAATATGCCGGTAAAGCTGCGGGGTGTTTGCCGTCATGAGGTCATGCCGTTGCGCGGACGTTCTGTGAATGACGGCATGTGGCGGAAAGATGTCGAGTTGTTCCGTCGTGGTAATGTGAATTATATCCGTACGTCCCACTATCCGCCCGATGAAGCCTTACTGGAAGCCTGCGATGAACTGGGAATGCTGGTAGAAGTGGAAGCTCCTTTCTGCTGGGCACATAACACGAATGTACCGGAAGAGATGCATGATGCCGTACTGGTGAACCAGCATGTCGAGATGGTAAACCTGAACCGCAGCCATCCTTCCGTTATTATGTGGTCGCTGGGAAATGAATCATTGAAATATGCCGAATATTTCAAAAAGGCGGGAGAAGTCGTGAAGCAGATGGACCCGACACGTCCGCGCATCTTCAGCCAGTGGGGACCGGATGCCGATAACGGCGAACTGGAAGTAACCAATCATCATTATCCCGGACCTACCGGACCGAATAAATACCGCAATAGCAAACGCCCCGTCACATTCGACGAGTTCTGCCACCTGAATGCTTACAACCGCTTGGAACTGGCGGCCGATCCGGGACTTCGTTCGATGTGGGGACCTCTGCTGGACCAGATGTGGAATGATATGTATCATAGCCAGGGTGTTCTGGGCGGTGCGATATGGGCCGGTATCGACGATACCTTCTTCCTGCCGGGTGAAAAGGCGGTCGGTTACGGAACCTGGGGACCGATAGATGGATGGCGGCGTGAGAAACCGGAATATTGGGGAATGAAGAAAGCATTCAGTCCGGTTAAGATCGTACAGAAAGGAAATATGTCGGCCGACGGTATTGTCCGTTTCCATGTGGAGAACCGTCATAATTTCAGTGATCTGTCGGAATGTTCCATCGTGTGGAAAGCCGGGGGAAAGAGCGGCAGGGTAACAACCGATATGGCTCCCCGCTCGGAAGGAGAGTTCGAAATTCAGTTGCCGGAATCTTTACGGAATACGGAAAAGCTGGAACTGACGGTTACCGGTGTCCGTGGTTTTGTGATCGATGAATACAGTTTCCGTATTTTACCGGAACAGATCAAGCCACAGGGACAAGGGCAGTCAGGACAACTCTCTTGTCAGGAAAAAGCCGATGTTATCGAGATTCAGTCGGTAGGAGGTGTGTTTACTGTGGATAAACGCAACGGATTGTTGTCTGCCGGTCAGGGAGGAAATGCCGTATTGCTGCAATCACCTGCTTTGATAGTACTGCCGTTGAATGGAGATGGCGAAGGTGTCCAGATGGTCGGAAAAGACCAGAAGTTCAAGCCATATAACCCAGTCTGCGAAAATTGGATAGCTCAGTCTGTTACCTGCCTGCCGGGTGATGAACTTATTAGTATAAAAGTAAAAGGAATTTATAAAGAAGCCGAAGGCATATTTGAATATCGTTTTCATAAGAACGGAGAAGTCACTTTTGTCTACGACTTCACTATGCTTCAGGATATTTCCCCGAGACAAACAGGGTTGGTATTTACTTTACCTTCTTCTTTTACCCATCTGGACTGGAAGCGGAAAGGCTATTGGAGTGTATATCCGGAAGACCATATAGGAGCATTGACGGGACAAGCTGAAGCATTCGATGCCTCTTTGCCTGTATCCGGACTGGCAGGTCCTTCCAAACAACCTGTAAAATCCTGGTCGTATGACCAGACGGCAGCTGGTTCAAACATGTTCCGTTCTACGAAGGAGAATATTTACTCAGCCCGGCTGAAAGACGGATCAGGACAATCTGTCACAGTGAAATCCGACGGAACGCAGTATGTCCGTGCCTGGATAGAAGGCGATGCAATCCGCTTATTAGTTGCCGATTATAACAATCCGGGGAAGGAAAACTTCCTGATCCCTCATGCCGAGAAAGAATACAAGCCGTTGCGAAAAGGCGATAAAGTACAGGGGAAAGTAACGGTTTCTTTTCATCCGTAAAGACAGATCTAAAATAGCAGAAAAAAAGGTCCGGTGTTTTGAAATGTTAAGACAGGACTTTTGATTACAAAATAAGGGACTTTTGAATGCAAAAGTCCCTTATTTTTTTTCAGAGATATTTATCTTGTTAAAATTGAACATTAGAACGGCTTAGAAAAAAATCAGTGGGGATAGACATATAAGTTAGGCTTCTCCAATTTTCTAGTGACAATTTTTATATAAAAACCTCCTCTCTCAGTGTGTTTTTATTTCTCATCTTTCAGTTTTCAGGTATCTTCTGTCCTTTGATGTTCATGGTTTGTATGCTGAAAAATGTTTTAAGAATGAGAGAAGACTTATCTTACAGGTAAAAAATACCAATAGTTTTCTAAATGGGTAAATATCTGTCTGTCCTCCGATGCCTCTCCGTTTTTTATCGGACAGGTACCCCTCTTTTATCGTATAAGCCTTCGCATTTTTTCTCCTTTCAGCCGGATCCTTTGAATATTAAAGCTGCAAACAGGGATGAAACCTGAAAGATGAGAATAAAGGATGAATAGGTAGCACTATAGTGTTAACCACCTTTACACAGTAGAGCTAATGGTACTGATACTACTATGCTAGCAAGATGACATAGTAGTACTGGCATGATGGCATTACTAAGTCGCCCATATCGGGTGAATACCTATTAATAGATCTATCCCCATGGATTTGTCTGCTATACCCTATAATGTACATACCAATACAATATAGAGTATCGGTATGTACATTATAGGGTATGACCTGCCGGGATATAGGAAAAAAACGTACGCTTTTCTTCCAACGGATAGGCAGGGAATGGCGAACGGATGCCTATCCGTTCTTTTTAACGAACTATTGTAGGATATCAGGGATAGATATGTAGAACGTGTAAAGTAAGTTTATTTGCGTATCCTTATAGGGTAAACGGGCTTTTCTACGTCTAGTAATATAAATAATTATAAAGATTTATACCATGAGAATTGTAAGTAAAGTATTTTTGCTTTTTTGTATTTTATCTCTGATGTCTTGTCAGAAAGATCCGCAGATACAGGCTGCTTATGACTTGATCGAACGTATTACTCCGGGTTATAGTCAGCAGTTTAGTCTGGAACTGATAGAGCCGGAGAATGGGAACGATGTCTATGAAGTGGCCGGGGAGAACGGCAAGGTTGTGTTGCGGGGGAACAATACGGTATCGTTGGCAACAGCTTATAACCAGTATTTGAAATATCATTGTAATGCCCATGTTTCCTGGTTTGGCGATCAGTTGAATTTACCGGCGACATTGCCTGTTCCGGCAGAGACGACACACCGGATAATTAACGGTAAGTATCGTGTCTATTTTAATTATTGTACCTTGAGCTATACCGGTGCCTGGTGGGATTGGGAACGTTGGCAGCGTGAGATCGACTATATGGCTATGAATTCGATCAATACACCTTTGTCGGTTGTCGGTTTGGAAGGTGTTTGGTATAATACACTGCTTCGTTTCGGTTTTACGGATGAGGAAGCGCGTTCTTATCTGGTCGATCCTGCCCATTTTGCCTGGCAGTGGATGCCTAATATCGAAAGTTTTGGCGGACCGCTGCCGAAATCGTGGATCGATTCGCATATTGCTTTGGGTAAACAAGTGGTAAACCGTCAGTTGGAATTAGGCATGACACCGATACAGCAAGGTTTTTCCGGTGTTGTACCTCGTAAGATGATGGAAAAGTTTCCGGAGGCAAAGATACAGAAACAACCGGATTGGTATGGATTTGAAGGTATCTGCCAGTTAGATCCGCTGGATCCGTTGTTTACGGAACTGGGGAAAACTTTTCTGGAAGAGGAACAGAAATTATATGGAACTTACGGACTCTATGCTGCCGATCCTTTCCATGAAAGCAAGCCGCCTGTGGATACCCCTGAATATCTGAATGCTGTAGGTTCTTCCATCCATAAATTGATGAAGACGTTCGATCCGGATGCCTTGTGGGTGATGCAAGCCTGGAGCTTCCGGAAAGATATTGCATCCGTCGTACCGAAACATGACCTGCTCGTATTGAGCCTGAACGGGGCGTTAGGGGGAGAAGATCATTTCTGTAATCATGATTTTGTGGTTGGTAATCTGCATAACTTCGGCGGACGTGTCAATCTTCACGGAGATTTGCCGCTGGTATCATCCAATCAGTTTATGAAAGCGAAACAGAAAACGCCGAATGTGGTAGGTTCCGGTTTATTCATGGAGTCGATCGGACAAAATCCTGTATTTTATGAGTTGGCATTTGAAATGCCGGTTCATCAGGATTCGGTAAAGCTGGAAGAATGGTTGAATAAATATGCGGAACGTCGTTATGGCGCATTTTCGGATGCCGCCAATAAGGCCTGGGAGTTATTGCTGGCGGGTCCTTATCGGGCCGGGACGAATGGGGTCGAGTCCAGTTCGATCATCTGTGCCCGTCCTGCTGTGGATGTGAAGAAGTCGGGGCCGAATGCCGGTTTTAATATTCCTTATGATCCGCAATCATTGATAGAAGCTGAAGTATGTTTATTACAGGATGCGGAACAATTGAAAGGATCCGGACCTTATCGTTTCGATATTGTAGATGTACAACGTCAGATTATGTCAAACCTGGGACAGGAAATACATAAAAAAGCCGCCGAGGCATTTAAGAAAAAGGATAAAGAGGCATTTGCTCTGCACTCCGGACGTTTCCTCGAGTTATTAAAAGATGTAGATATCTTGCTTCGTACCCGTACAGAGTTTAACTTTGACCAGTGGTTGACTGATGCCCGTGCCTGGGGAACGACCGATGAAGAACGCAATTTGTTTGAAAAGAATGCCTCTTCACTGGTGACTATCTGGGGCGGACAGGTCGATGTACGTCAATTTGATTACTCATGGCGTGAATGGACCGGTTTGATCGAGGGATATTATCTGCAACGTTGGAAACAGTTCTATGATATGTTGCAGGGACATCTCGATAACGGAACGATTTATAGGGAGGAAGATGCAAAGATGGATTTAGGCCGTCAGGCTTTCCGTGCGAATGAGTTTTATGATTCGTTGGCTGACTGGGAGTTGGCTTTCGTTGATCGTCCGGGTAAGGCCCGTACTCCGGTAACGGAAGGAGATGAAGTGGCTGTTGCCCGCCGAATGTTGGACAAATACAAACAATTATCAAAAGAATACTACAATGTTGAGAAAACAAATTAAGTACCTGATGGTATGTTCGTTTCTGGCTCTGCCTTGTGTTATGCAGGCGCAGGATGATGTAACGAATGCCTTCGATGACTTGAAAAGACAGGGTACGGTGAATGAGCAGGACTCGGAAATGCGCCGTGTGGCTTCATCGGATGCGGTGAAGAGGTTGATACAGGAAAACCCGGAAGCCGGTTACTTCTGTTTTACAGAAGACCGGGAACACGATATCCGTATGACGGATGCAATCCCTGTGCGTTGGGTGGAACGGTCGGCCGATTCACGTACAAAGTTCCGGGGCGATTGTCTTCCGGGTGAGTTCTATACCTGGCAGGTAGGAATCTTCGCTCCGTATGAAACCTTGTCGGACGTATCTGTTATCTTCTCTGACTGGAAGAATGAAAAGG
This sequence comes from Parabacteroides sp. AF17-3, assembly GCF_003635445.1. Taxonomy (NCBI): domain Bacteria; kingdom Pseudomonadati; phylum Bacteroidota; class Bacteroidia; order Bacteroidales; family Tannerellaceae; genus Parabacteroides; species Parabacteroides sp. AF17-3. The sequence goes on from NZ_QTMM01000008.1 coordinate 238,038, forward strand.
GGAATAAGATTCCGGCTTCTGCTTTCCGTTGTTTTAACCTGGGAGGGACTGATACGAATGGCCAATCTTTTAAAAAGACGGTGAATGTCTCCAAAGGAAATGTGCAGGCATTATGGATCGGTTCCGATGTACCTGTAACGGCAAGCGGCGTTTATAAAGGAAAAGTTACGATCAAAGCTGCTGATGCCAAACCGGTAGAGATCGCATGTGAATTGACCGTACAAGGTTCTCCCATTGCCAACCACGGGGATAACGATGGATGGAGGAAAACCCGCCTGCGCTGGCTGGATTCTTCCATCGGTAATGCCGATGAACCGACGGCTCCGTATGTCCCGGTTCAATTACAGAAACAAACGATTTCCTGGTTGGGAGGAACGATGGAGCTGTCGAAAGAAGGTCTTCCTCAATCCCTTTCTACCCGTTATGATCAGAGTAACCAGTTGAACGATCAGAGCAATAATCCTGTTCTGGCAGGAGAAATGCGGTTCGTGATAGAAACGGAGAATGGCGAAGAAGTGCTGAAACCCGGTTCCCTGCGGATCACCGGACGGAATAATGCGTCGGTAAACTGGATAGCTACCCGGAAAAACCGTAATTTTGAAGTACAGTGTTCCGGTAAATTCGGTTTCGACGGCCTGGTCGATTATCAGATACAGGTGAAATCCCTGGGAGACGTGAAAGTAAAGGATATCCGCCTGGAAATACCTTATACTTCGTATGCTGCCAAATATATGATGGGATTGGGACATAAAGGTGGTTTCCGTCCGGACTCTGTAATTAACTGGCAATGGAATGTCGACAAACATCAGGATAAGATCTGGATGGGAAATATAAATGCCGGTCTGAATTTCTGCTTCAAAGATGAAAACTATGTCCGCCCGCTGGTGAATATCTATTATGGTTTAGGTAAACTGAACCTGCCTGCTTCGTGGGGAAATGCCAATAAGGGCGGTATCGATATTCTGCCCGATAAAGACGGTACAGTCCTGATGACGGCCTATAGTGGTGAACGTACTATGCAGAAAGGTGATGTTCTTCATTATAATTTCAATATGCTGGTTACTCCGGTGAAACCGCTTAACCTGAAAGAACTGGCGGAAAAACGTTTCTACCATTCCAACAGCGATGTGAGTGCCGGTTATATCCCTGCTGCATTGGAAGCAGGTGCCAATATGATTAATATCCATCATAAGAAAGATGTATATCCGTTCATTAACTATCCTTATTATGATGAAGCAGTTCCGGACCTGAAACGTTTTATCTCGGATGCACACAGCAAGGACCTGGATGTCCGGCTTTATTATACGACCCGTGAGTTGACGGTGAAGATTCCGGAATTATGGGCGTTACGTAGCCTGGGTGGTGAAGTGATCCATGACGGTCCCGGAAAAGATGCCCGTACCCTGATTCACCGGAACGGTCCTCACGAATGGTTGAACAAGAACCTGACGACTCATTTCATTCCGGCCTGGTATAACGCTTTTAAAGAAGGTAAATATGCCGGCGATATGGATATCTCGGTTATTACTACCCCTGATTCCCGCTGGAACAATTACTATCTGGAAGGTTTGGATTGGATGATAAAGAACCTGGGGCTGGATGGTGTTTATATAGATGACAGTGCTCTGGACCATCAGACATTGCAACGTGCCCGTCGTATTATGGATGCCGACGGAAAGCGCCGGCTGATAGATATCCATTCCTGGAACCATATGAACCAGTGGGCCGGTTATGCCAATTCACTGCATTTGTATCTGGAACTGTTACCTTATGTGGACCGCACCTGGATCGGTGAAGGTTTCAGAGCAAATAATACGCTGGATTTCTGGCTGGTGGAAATGTCCGGTATTCCTTTCGGCTTGATGAGTGAAACGCTGGATGCCCGGAACCTATTCAGAGGGATGGTTTACGGAATGCTTCCCCGTTTGCCGTGGAGCGGAAATCCTGTTCCGCTTTGGAAACTTTGGGATGATTTTGGCATGAAGAATGCACAGATGAGAGGTTATTGGGACGAACGTTGTCCGGTGAAAACGGATAATAAGGACATCCCGGCTACCGTTTATGTGAATGGTGATAAAGCGCTGGTGGTACTGGCAAACTGGACGGATATGCCTCAGACGGCTGAAATCACACTGGATGAGGAATTGCTCGGATTCAAACCATCTTCTTATATCTTACCTGAGATTAGAAATACACAATGGGAAGGAAAACTGTCTTCCTTGAAGCAATGTGAGATTATGGGGAGAGGCGGAATGATTATTTTACTGGAAAAATAAAGGAATATATAGGTTAGTTCCGATTTGTATAAGTTAAAGGACCGAAAGATACCATTTCGGTCCTTCTTTTTTCTTCGAAGTGTAAAATCCGGTACTGTCTTTTCTCTATCTTTGCTTCAGAACAAGGGAAAGGAATATCATGGATAACAAGACAACAGAACAGTCTCTTTGGGGACTTTTAGAGGGGATAACGGAGAATCTAAAATATAAACGTTTGGCAGATGTCTTTCGTTTCGTCTCTTTCCAGCCGTTTGAAACATTCGGTCCTCACCAGCATCTGCGCATCGAGATCAACTATGTAAAGAAAGGCAACTGCATCCTTCATCTGGAAAACGAAAGTATCAGTTTCAATGAGAACGAGATGATGATTATCTGTTCGAATGTGGAACATACCTTTGAAGCAGGCTCGGAAGGAACGACACTGATGCAGCTGGAATTTCTACCGGAAATATTTTCCCGTTTCAATCCGCATGCACAGGATGAGACAGGCGAGCTGACTCCCGTAACGATCTTTTCGGAAGAGAACCGCCTGATTAAAATCGTGAATAATGTCCGTATCATGCGGGCTGTCCAACGCATTGTAAACGAGATGAACCTAAAAAATAAATACTATCAATACCTGGTGGTGATGTACTATGCGGAACTGCTGATTCTTATCTATCGTTACATGGATGAATCTTACCTGCCGATTTGTACAAATGAGTCGCTGAAAAAGGCAATTTCCTATATTCGTATGAATTATCAGACCGATATATCCATCAGTGATGTGGCCGGGCAGACCGGAGTAGGCGAACGGTACCTCCGCAAACTGTTTGCACAACACCTGAATCTTTCCCCGCTGGATTATCTGAATCAGATCCGTATTAACAAAGCGATTGAATTGTTGCGCAATACGGAGATGTCGATCAAGGAAATCTGTTTTATCTGCGGGTTCAAATCACCGCAATACTTTTCAAGGGTCTTTAAACAGCAGATGGGGATCACTCCGCGGGAAGTTACCAAGTAGTTTCCGTTTTGTACACATTTTTTTCGTAAAAGGTCCTTCCTGCATACGTTGAGATATGAATTTCGGGCTGACTTTTTGTATACTCCGGCTAACTTTGTGATCAGTAATCATTGAATAATTTATACTGATAAACTATATGGATATGAAAGAATGGAATGATGATAAAGCTCTGTTCTCTTTGATAAAGGAGGAGCTTTATACCGCAGTAATCGGTGACATAATGGATAAGATGGGATATACCCGTCAGTTCCTTCCACCGCAGATTCGTCCGCTTCGGGATGATATGCTGGTGGTGGGACGTGCTATGACCGTGCTGGAGGCTGATGTGCTGGAACATGGCAAAGAGTGCGGAGAAAATCCGTTGCTGAAACGCTCTTTCGGGTTGATGCTCGAAGCGTTGGATGACTTGAAGGAAGATGAAGTATATGTTTGCTCCGGTTCGTCTCCTTGTTATGCTTTGTGGGGAGAGTTGATGAGTGCCCGTGCTATCCAGTGTAAAGCGGCCGGCGCAGTGGTCAATGGATATTCCCGTGATACAAAAGGTATTTTGGCGCTCGACTTTCCCTGTTTTTCTTACGGACCTTATGCACAAGACCAGGCGCCGAGAGGAAAAGTAATTGATTATCGGGTACCTATCGAAATGGATGGCGTGCGAATTAATGATGGCGATATACTGATAGGAGATATCGACGGTGTATGTGTCGTACCCCGCAGCATTGAAGAAGAAGTCTTTACCCGCGCCCTTGAAAAAGCCCGCGGCGAGCGTATGGTATTAAAGAAAATTCAGGAAGGAATGAAAGCACGTGATGCTTTCGATCAGTTTGGTATAATGTAATTAAATCGGAATAGATAATGAAAATCACAGATGTTAAAGTATGGTTGGTACAAGGTATCAAATATAACTGGACGCTACTTAAAATATATACAGACGAAGGCTACACCGGTGTCGGCGAAGCAACCAACTGGCCCGGGAGCCCGATCGTTTTCGAAGCTGCCAAACATGTGGGACAGCGTATTATCGGCCTCGACCCGATGAAAACGGATTTTATCTGGACAAAACTTTATCGTGACCTGAACTGGATCGGCCCGTATGGAGCCAGCCTGTGCGCTATCAGCGGTATCGACATGGCCTTACTGGACCTGAAGGCGAAAGTGTTGGGTGTTCCCTGTTATGAATTACTGGGAGGTGCTTATCGCAAAGATATTCTGTTGTATGCAAACTATTGGTTTACCGGCGGTGGCCATAATGCAAAAGATTATACGGAGCAGGCCCTGAAAGTAAAAGAGGCAGGATTCACCGGATTGAAATTCGACCCGTTTGCACATACCAATTATTTTTATGGAGAAGACCTGGCCTCGAATCTGACTTTGACAGCCGAGCAACAGGACCTGGCTTTCGATGTATCGAAAGCTGTCCGCGACGCGGTTGGACCGGAGTTCGATATTATGATCGAGACGCATGCCATGCTGAACTACCGCGTAGCAGTGAAGATGGCCGAACGGTTGGCAAAGCTGGATATCACCTGGTATGAGGAACCTGCCGGCCCCGAAAGTTCCCAGACTTTGCGGGCTATGCGTGAACGTATCCCTTCGGATGTGGCCATCTGTGTGGGAGAACGCCATTATACCCGTTTCGGTATTCGTTCTTTGTTGGAAAAACATGTCTGTGACGTGATTATGCCGGATATTACCCGTTGCGGAGGCCCTTCGGAAATGAAACGGATGGCTACGATGGCGGAAGCCTATAATGTGCTGATTGCACCTCACAATCCGAATGGGCCGTTATCGACACTGGCTTCTTCGCATGTGTGTGCCGCGATACCGAATTTCTTCCGTCAGGAGTTTATGTTCAACGATGTTCCCTGGAGAGATACGGTGATCGACCATCCGATTGCCGAAATGGTTTACGACGGTCATCTGCATTTGTCCAATCGTCCCGGCTTAGGCGTCGACCTGGTGGAAGAGGAGATGGAGAAACATCCGGGTATTACTACGAACGCTCCCGATAACTTCTATATTTAAGCGTATGAGTTTTACGATAGACTATAAAGATAAAGTGGTGCTTGTTACCGGTGTATCATCCGGCATAGGATTGGGTACGGCTATCGAGTTTGCAAAGGCCGGAGCCCATGTTGCCGGGTGTTCCCGGAAAGCGGCAGGCGATACATGTGCGGTTGCCTTCCGGAAAGCCGTAGAGGCAGAGGGGGTACGGGCCTTATACAGGCAGGCAGATGTGACCTGTCCGGAAGACCTGGAAGCGCTGGTTCGGGAAACGGTCGGCACGTTCGGGCGGATAGATATCCTGGTCTCCAGTGCCGGAGTGAATGTGTTTGAGGGAGCCGAAGGATGTACCGAAGAACGTTGGCAGTATAACCTGGATTTGAATCTGGCTTCCCATTGGCGGTTGTCAAAGTTGTGTAAGCCTTATCTCGAAAAGAGTGGGGAAGGTGTCATCCTGTTGATGACTTCCAACCATGCGTTCGGTACGATACCCGGATGTTTTCCGTATAGCGTTACCAAAACGGCGATAACAGGACTGGTGCGTAACCTGGCAATTGAATGGGGACCAGCCATCCGTACGGTCGGTGTAGCACCCGGTTTTATTGATACGGCGGGCAACGATACCTGGTTTGACTCCTTTCCGGATGCGGAGCAGGAACGCCGGAGAACGATCAACCTGCATCCGGTTAAACGGATCGGCACGGTGGACGAAGTGGGCGCACTTTGTGTCTATCTGGCATCTCCCAAAGCCCGGTTTATCAGTGGAACGACGATTCTGATGGATGGAGGACGTTCGGCCTTGATGCAGGATGAATTTTGACTGATATTGAAATGAAGCATATAATAATCTTCTGCGAAATTGCCTTGCTAATCAGAAAGGCAACTTTGTATATCTTCTATAATTCCTAGCTAATTAGCAAGGCATTTTTGTAGTATGATTATAGTGCCTTTCTGATTAACTAGGCTATTTAGTAGGTAATCTATAATGCCTTTCTAATTAGCGAGGCAATTTCGCAGAGGATTTTGACCATATTTTCAGAAAAAGATATAGAACATTAAATATTGATACCATGAATACTATAGACCTGGTCATTTTTATCGCCTACTGTGCCCTGATCCTGTTTGTCGGCCTGTTTGTCTCCCGGAAGAAAAAAGGAGAAGAACGGGATGCCGGCGATTATTTCCTGGCGGGGCGCGGACTGGCCTGGTGGGCAATCGGTGCTTCGATTATTGCTTCTAATATTTCGGCGGAGCAGTTTGTCGGTATGTCCGGTTCCGGTTATGCAATCGGGTTGGCAATGGCTACTTACGAATGGATTGCGGCGCTGGGACTGATTATCGTCGCCAAATACTTTATTCCGATATTCCTCGAAAAGAAGATATTTACCATGCCCCAGTTTCTGGAGGAACGCTTCGATAAACGGGTCAAGACTGTTATGGCTGTTTTCTGGCTGGCTGTTTTCATCTTTATCAACCTGACTTCCATCCTTTACCTCGGTGCACTGACGATCGAAAAGGTGATGGGTGTCCCTATGATTTGGGGCATTGTCGGACTGGCGGCTTTTGCCGGAATCTATTCCATTTATGGCGGACTGAAGGCGGTGGCGCTGACCGATGTCATCCAGGTGGTATTTCTTATTGGCGGAGGATTGATAACCACTAATATCGCATTGAATATGCTGGGTGGCGGAGAAGGTGTATGGCAGGGAGTCACGAACCTTTATACACAGGCGGAAGATAAATTTCATCTGATTCTCGACAAGTCGCATCCAAGCTATAAGGATTTGCCGGGTATTTCCGTTATTGTCGGCGGACTATGGGTGGCCAACCTCTATTACTGGGGATGTAACCAGTATATCATCCAACGTGCTTTGGCGGCCAAATCGGTAGGAGAGGCGCAGAACGGTATGTTGTTTGCCGGGTTTATCAAACTGCTGGTTCCTTTGTTGGTGGTGATTCCGGGGATTGCAGCCTTTGCCCTGAATGCCCCGTTGGAGAAGTCGGACGAGGCTTATCCGTGGTTGCTCAGCAATCTGCTGCCTGTAGGAGTGAAAGGGATTGCTTTTGCAGCGCTGACAGCGGCTATTGTCAGTTCGCTGGCCTCGATGATGAATAGTATTTCAACTATTTTTACGATGGATATTTATCGCTCTTATTTCAGGAAGGATGCCGGACAGAAGGAGTTGGTTCTGACCGGGAGATGGGCCAGCTTCGGGTCGTTGCTGATTGCGGTATCGATTGCTCCGATGTTGTCGGGGCTGGACCAGGCGTTTCAATATATCCAGGAGTTCACCGGCTTTATCAGTCCGGGGGCATTGGCTATTTTCCTGGCGGGGTTTTTCTATAAGCGGGCAACGGCAAACGGGGCATTGGCTGCGGCTCTCGGTTCGTTTGTGTTTTCTACGCTGATGAAATTCCTTTGTCCCGAATTACCCTGGCTGGACCGTATGGGGATTGTCTTTCTGCTTTGTTGCGGTTTGATCATCCTGTTGGGCAGCAGTAAACAGATGAATGAGGAATATACCACCCATCGTCCCGGTTTGTTCCGTACCAGCCGGCTGTTTAATGTGATGTCATTGATTGTCATTGCTATATTGGTGACGTTTTATTGCCTTTGGTGGTGAATATAGAAATAATTGTAATAACACATAATATGAAAAAGATCTTATTACTTATGGCTTCTTGTTGCTTTATCGGGCATGGGAGTATGGCTGCCGGTTTGCAGGCTTTGCCGATAGATGCATCCTATATCATACCTGCTGAAGTCGGGGGAATGAGTTCGTCCTCCCTGCTGTTAAATGGTGACTGGCAATTCCGTTTCGCCCCGCAGGGTAAATGGAATACCGTTCAGGTTCCGGGAGAACTGGCTATGCAAGGATATGCTATCGAACATGATACGCCTTATCTTTATCGTAAATCATTTACCCTTCCGGCCGATTATAAAGGGAAACGGGTCATTCTTCGTTTCGACGGGGTATATAGCCACGCGGTCCTTTCGGTGAACGGGAAACAGGTGCGTGAACATCATGGCGGTTTTACCCGTTGGGAGACAGATGTGACGGAATTTGTACGGCCGGGAAAAAAGAATGAGATACAGCTTGAAATAACCGATCGCATCGATGATATCTCCTATGCTTCGGGGTATGCCCATCATCCGATTGGCGGTATTCTTCGGGATGTAACGGTTTTCGCCTTGCCGGAAACCTGTTTCTACGATTTTGCGGCGGAGACTCATCTCGATTCGTTATACCGGGATGCCGTGCTGAAAGTATCCTATACCGGCAGGACGGCGGGAAATGCAGAAGTGGTCTACAGCCTGACCGACCCCGCAGGTCGCCAGGTCCCTTTGTCACAAAGTATTTTTGTATTGAAAGAAGACGGAAACAGTAATGAACTCCCCGTCCGCAATCCGTTGAAATGGGATGCCGAACATCCGAACCTCTATACATTAACGGTTACGCTTCGTGAGGAAGGCAAGGAAATCAGCCGCTTCAGTCAGCAAATTGGTTTCCGTGACGTGAAGATTGTAAAGGACCGTATGCTGGTGAACGGCCTTCCCGTTAAGCTGCGCGGAGCCTGCCGCCACGATATCCATCCGACGCTGGGGCGTACCACGACAGCCGAACTGGATAGCCTGGACGCCCTTCGTTTCAAGCAATCGAATATGAACTTCGTGCGTACTTCGCATTATCCGCCCTCCGAACGTTTCCTTCATTTCTGTGATCGTTTTGGTATTTATGTGGAGAGCGAAACGGCCGTCTGCTTTGTCGATACATACCGCCAGAAGAACTATGCTCCCGGCAGGACGCAGGACAGTGCGGAGTTTGCTCCCCGTTATTTGTCACAATGCCGTGAGATGGTGAAGGCATTCCGTTCGCATCCGTCCGTCCTGTTCTGGTCGATTGGAAACGAGAGTGTGTACGGAAAGAATTTCCAGGATTGCTGGGATTGGGTGAAAGCAACGGATACGACACGTCCGGTCATTTTCAGTTATCCCGGTTCGGTGGGCGAGAAGAAGCCGATATATGATATTCTCAGCATGCATTATCAGGATGTGGATGGCAACCTGAATCAATGGGGACGTGCGACGCGTAATTACCAGGGGCATGGCATCCCGGCTTTGTTCGATGAATGGGCGCACCCGGCTTGCTATACCTATAAGACTTTGCAGGATGATCCGAACATCCGTGAGTTCTGGGGAATCTCTATCGATAAGATGTGGAGCGGCCTGTTTGATGCTCCCGGAGGTTTGGGCGGTGCGATTTGGGGATATATCGACGAGACGTTCATGCTGCCCGAACCGAAGATGGGTACTTCTTTCTGGAAAGAATTTGCCCGTACAGCCAAGCCGGAAGATTTCCAGGGCAACTGTGTCGGTTACGGTGAATGGGGAATAGTCGATGTCTGGCGCCGTGAGAAACCGGAGTTCTGGGCAACCAAGAAAGCCTATTCGCCTGTCCGCCTGCTGACGGAACAAGTGGGTGACTATACGACGGGTGAGCGCCTGTTGCTTCCCGTTTACAACCGCTTCGACCATACTGACCTGAATGAAATAAAAGTGCGCTATACATATAAAGGAATAGAGAAAGAGACGCAGACAGCATCCATCGCGCCGCATCAGAAAGGAGTCCTGATTATCCCGGCTGAAAACTGGGAAGAGGGAAGCGAACTTCTTATCCGTTTCTTTACTGCCGGTGGGGATTTAATAGATGCTTCACTTGTGACGCTGGGACAGCCGGCGATTACCTTGCCACAGTCGCACCGTAATGGTCCGCTTCTGGTTGAGGAAAATGCCGATCGTATTGTCGTGAAAGGCGATGGCTTCGAAATACCTTTCTGCAAAGAAACGGGATTAATCTGTAACGCAACGGTCGACGGACGAGTATTTATTGAAAAGGGCCCTTTCCTGAATCTGGATATCAACCTGAATCATCTGACCGGAGCTGAAGTCCGTAAAAGCGCCACCAAGTTCCTGACGGCTGATGCGGATTGGAGAAAACAGAGTATTACGTATATGAAGCAGGGTAAAAATGTACAGGTCATATTGAAGGGCCGTTATAACGATGTCGATACCGATATCCGCCTGTTGATTTCCCCGGAAGGTCGTATGGAAATCAATTACCTGACAAACGGGCAGCCTAATGGTTTCCTGCGTGAAACGGGACTTTCGTTCTATCTTCCCGAAACGATGGAGCAACTCAAATGGAAACGTCGCGGACATTGGAGTTATTATCCGACCGGAGAGTTTGCCGGCAATGAGGGGGAAACTTCTCTCTATAACCCGAATCAGGTGGCATACGGCGAACGTCCGCAGCAACCTTGGCAAATGGATACGCATAATTATTATTACTGGGCCGATGCCGGAGCGAATTGCGATCGTCCGCTTACCCAAATGGCAAAGGGTATGAAGGAGAACATCTATTATTATACGTTGAACGCCGGTAATCCGTCCACCGGCCTGTCGGTTATTTCACCGGATGCCTCCGTTGCCTGCCGCTCCAATAAGCGAGCCGACGGACAACTGATCCTGTATGTCAATAACCGTTGGGATTACCCGGAAATTGCTTGGGGAAACTATTGTAAGACACTCGAAGCTAACCCTTGTTTTGGTAAAATAGAGATCATCTTTTAAACTCGTTTGTAAGAGGTGGTTTTAACCACCTCTTATTTTTTATATCAAAGCAACCCGCATATCCTTTCCAGATAGTTTGCATCGACTTCATCGAAACTATCCGGCTTATCGCTGTCTATATCGAGAACCGCTATGACTTTCCCCTCGCGGATCACCGGAACCACAATCTCTGACCTGGAAGCTGCATTACAGGCTATATGCCCGGGAAACTGCTCTACATCCGGAACAATCAGGGTCTTTGCTTCTTTCCATGCCGTACCGCAAACACCTTTGCCGTGCCGGATGCGGGTACAGGCAATCGGTCCCTGAAAAGGGGCGAGCACCAACATATCTTCTTTTACCACGTAAAAACCTACCCAAAAGAAATCGAATGTCTGTTTCAATGCTGCGGCAACATTCGCCATATTGGCTGTCATATCTGTTTCACCGGCCAGCAACGCTTCTATCTGGGGGAACAACGTTTGGTATTGTTGTTCTTTGTCTCCTTCCGTTATGATTAAATTCTCTGCCATATTTAAATTATTATAGGAAAACAAAGGTAAAAATTAATCGTAAATATCCGTACCTTTGCGCATCAATTGATTTTTATGACAAAACAAAACTCTCCTTTGGTACTGGGTACCGAACGTATCGGAAAACTGCTTACGCAGTATGCTATTCCGGCAATTATAGCCATGACCGCTTCTTCGCTTTATAACATGGCTGATAGTATTTTTATAGGACATGGGGTAGGACCGTTGGCTATTTCGGGTCTGGCTCTGACATTTCCGTTGATGAATCTGGCGGCAGCTTTCGGTTCGCTGGTTGGTGTCGGTGCTTCTACATTAGTTTCGGTAAAGCTGGGACAGAAGGATTATGAAGGGGCCAACCAGGTATTGGGGAATGTGCTTGTCCTGAATGTACTGCTCGGGGTGGCTTTTACCATTGTCTTTTTGCTCTTGCTCGACCCTATTCTTTATTTCTTCGGGGCCAGTGAAAATACGATAGGGTATGCCCGCGATTACATGCAGATTATTTTATATGGGAATGTGATAACCCATATGTATCTGGGATTGAATGCGGTGTTGCGCTCGTCGGGCTTTCCCAAACAGGCTATGTATGCCACCCTGGCTTCTGTGGTGATAAACTGTATCTTGAATCCGATTTTTATCTTTGGTTTTGAGTGGGGAATCAAGGGTTCTGCATGGGCGACAGTCATTTCGCAGGTAATCTCCTTGACGGGACAGATGATTCATTTTTCAAGTCCGAAACAGTTGCTCCATTTTAAGAAAGGGATTTATAAACTGAGGAAAGAGGTGGTGAAGGGTATTCTGTATATCGGGATGTCGCCTTTTTTGATGAATCTTTGTTCCTGTCTGATTGTTATCCTGATCAACCGCGGTCTGAAAGAACATGGGGGAGACATGGCGATTGGTGCTTATGGTATCGTAAACCGCATTATTTTCTTGTTTGTAATGATTATTATGGGCTTCAACCAGGGAATGCAACCTATTGCCGGATATAATTTCGGTGCCCGCTTATATCCCCGTGTAACGGAAGTAACCAAGTTGACGATGAAGTGGGCAATCGGAGTGGCAACGACCGGTTTTCTGCTCTGCCAGTTATTCCCGACCCTGATTGTGAATATGTTTACAACGGATGACGAACTGGTGGAAGCGGCCGTGTTCGGTCTTCATATCGTATTTGCCGTTTTCCCGATAGTCGGCTTTCAGATGGTGGCAACGAACTTCTTCCTTTCGATCGGTATGTCGAAGAAGGCTATATTCCTGTCACTTACCCGGCAAATGTTGTTTCTGATTCCTTGTCTGATTGTCCTTCCCCGCTTCTTCGGTACGCTGGGAGTCTGGATCAGTATGCCGGTTGCCGATACGATCGCAACAGTCGTTACGGCAATCGTACTGGTGAATCAATTCAAGAAGTTTAAACATGAATCACCTAACTAAAAAAAATATTGTATATTTATCGCAGGATAATAAAATCGGTTAGTATATGGATAACAAAATCATATTGACCATCGGTCGGCAGTTTGGCAGTGGTGGTCGTGAAATAGGGAAAAAACTGGCTCAGGCATTGGGCATCGGTTATTATGATAAGGAGTTGATGGCGGTGGCCGCCAAGGAAAGCGGATTGAGCGAAGAGTTTTTTGAAAAGGCGGACGAACGTGCTTCGAGCGGACTGGCGTATGCTTTTACTATGGGATATTCTTATATGGGAATGTTCACTCCTTATAATGACATTCTTTCCAACGACGGACTGTTTAAATTCCAGAGTGACGCAATCCGCAAGTTGGCATCGGAGCAGTCGTGCGTGCTGGTGGGACGTTGTGCCGATTATATCCTGCGCGATGATCCGGATTGTCTTAGTTTTTTTATCCATAATAATATGGAAAACCGTATCCAGCGCATCCTCGAAAGCCAGAATATCACTGTCGAACAAGCAAAGGAACTGATGGGGAAGACCGATAAATCGCGTGCAGCCTACTATAATTATTATACGAATAAAGAATGGGGTGTAGCCTCTTCCTATAATTTTTCTATCGACGTATCCGTATTGGGTGTAGACGAGACTGTCGAGTTCATGAAAGCATTTGTTGAACGGAAAATGAATAAGCGTCCGCCACATTTCGGATAATTTACTATCTTTGTCGTCGACTTATCATAGGGGTGCCTTAATACACAGGCTGAGATTATACCCATAGAACCTGCCCGGGTAATGCCGTGAAGGGAGAATCGGTAGAATTGCTAAATAAAGGAGAGCTTTAACCTCTATGTGCTCTCCGATGTTTAAACTCTAATTATTATTGTAATGGAACAGATCGTTTCAACGGGGATTATTGACTCTTATTTTGCAAAACTGAAGAGCAACTTATCAATTGATGTGGCTATTGTTGGTGGTGGCCCTTCCGGTATCGTAGCAGCTTATTATCTGGCTAAAGCCGGAAAGAAAGTGGCTCTTTTCGACCGTAAACTGGCTCCGGGAGGAGGCATGTGGGGCGGTGCCATGATGTTTAATGATATTGTCGTACAGGAAGAAGCCATGCCGATCGTGAAGGAACTGGGCGTTTCTTATCATGATGCCGGCAATGGTACTTATATTATGGATTCGGTTCATACTACTTCTGCATTGATCTATCAGGCAACAAAAGCCGGTGCTACTATTTTTAACTGCTATTCTGTGGAAGATGTGGTATTCCACAACGATGCAGTAGCCGGTGTGGTAGTTAACTGGGCTCCGGTAATCCGCGAAGGTATGCATGTAGACCCGCTGACTATTATGGCAAAAGCCGTATTGGAAGGAACAGGACACGACTGCGAAGTGGCACGTACTGTTGCCCGCAAAAACGATATCAAACTGAATACCCCGACCGGCGGTGTAATCGGCGAACGTTCATTAAACGTTGAGTTGGGTGAACAGACAACGGTAGAAAATACAAAAGAAATCTATCCGGGACTGTTTGTTTCAGGTATGGCAGCCAACGGTGTAAGCGGTAGCTTCCGTATGGGACCGATTTTCGGTGGTATGCTGATGAGCGGTAAGAAAGCGGCAGAACTGATCTGTGCAAAACTGGATAAATAAGATTATCTGATATACATGAAAAGAAAGGACGGTTATCTTTTTACAGATTTCCGTCCTTTCTTCATATAGTAACATAAAAACTCATGCTTCCTATTACATCTTCTCTACAAGTTCCCGTTGTTTTTTGAAAAACTGTATACGCTGCATTTCTCCGCTTTCGGAGATCATAGTAGAAAACTTACGTAAGGATTGAATCCATTCTTTCAGGTTCTTACACATCTCTTTGTCTCTCGATGTGATCGAGTTGATCGAAAAGATCCGGATCAGGCTTAATTGCAAACTGGATGTTTCCACAAAACTGTATGTGGCTTCGAAGTTTATGTTGGATATATATATATGTATATCCTTGCCTGAGTCAAATTTACCTCTGGAAGCGATTGTCTCCAGGTCGTCCAATAGCCGGAGGAGTTCTTCCTGTAGTTTGGTTACTTCCTCTTCCGTGATTAAATGAATGCTGGCGAAATATTTAATATCGTTCACCAGGTAGTTAAACATCATGCTGTCCCATATATAGTTTGTTGTTTGTATATATGTACTGGCTTCTACGAATGCCTTTTGGGCATGTTTGAGTTCTTCGGATAAATTTAATTCTGAAAAATATTTTACACAATTTACTTTTTCATTCTGGTACATCCATTTAAATAACCGAAACTTAGACAAGCTATCGTATTTCAGATAATAAGTCTGTGGTATCATATTTGAGGCTGTACTTAACTCCGAAGTCGGATCGTCGCGCAGAGACTCAAACAATTCAAGATAGTGGTCAAGGATTTTGTAATACGTTTTGATAGGATCTGAATAATGTAAAAGATTCAGGTCGAACATTGCGTTATTAGTATAGCTTATACCCACGATCTGGTCAAGTGAAACTCCCAGTTTCTTTGAAATGATGGAAGCCTCATTGAGGGTGAAGGGAACCTCGCCGCGTAATCTTCTGTATACGGCCTCTTTTCCTATGTAGAGAATATCCATCAGGGTATTCGCTAAATTAACCCCATCCGGTATCTTCTCTTTCATTACCTCGATCAGATTTGTATTTAATACATCTGTATTCATTTCCAATTCTCCCTTTTAAATAATATATATGTTCAATTATTAAACAATAAACAAAGCGTATTGTTTCGAAAAACGCAACAAATGTAATAAGCACACTCACGGGTTGCGTATTTTCGAAAATGCGGAGGGGGTAAATAGACGAATGAGAAATAGATATGACTGAAAATACCTTATATGCGAAATAAAACTCCCGTATTTGCTTAGTAAATTCGCATATCTCAAAAGAGAGACGGCAATGATGGTTTGAACGGATAGTTATTGCAGTTTATTATTAATACTAAGTGATGTTAATTGAAATAGCATTAGAATGGATGAACTTTATTTTATTTTAGTCTTAGATTTTTTGTTTATAAATTATTGACCTAACCAAACATTTGCTTGTATAATCAGAATGAGTAGACCACTAATGCTAATACCATGAACAACTGTCCGGCTGGGAGGTGACTCTCGGCCGGAATTTTTTTTTGCTATATATCTGATATTTGCCATTGTGTTGCAAAATAAACTTTCTATTTTTGCAGAATAAATATGAAAGCAAAGAAAAACATAATCCGTTACGTAATGTTGATAGCCGGCATCATCATGCTGCTTTCGGTCATTATACCGCATCATCATCATAGTAACGGTCTGCCTTGTTTTAAACCGCTGACTGAACACAGTCACAAGAGTGCTTCTTCTCACGATTGCGGTTGTAACGGGCATAATGTTGCTCTTTTCACCTCTCTGCTGTCACATGCGACGGATGTGGATGCTAGCCATCTGCTTTTCCCTTTGCAAGTTTTATTTGATTATATTAACCCTCCCGAACCGGCTTTTTGCGGACAACCTTTTGAACGCAGTCGAGCCTTTTATATTGAGTCTCTGCACGATAGCTGGATAACGTGTGCAAGTGGACTGCGAGCCCCTCCTGTGTTATAATTGTTACTGATGGTGGCGAACCTTATTCGCTTTTCGGTGTTTTTATCTAAACGCCGAGCTATTTATTACGCATTAATAACACATTATAATACAATGAAAAAGATATATTTATTGTGGGTTTTATGTGCCTACATATTTGCAGGTTGTGGTGGCGGAGCTACTAAATCTGAAGAGCATAATCATGATCATGAAGCACATGAACATGAAGAGGGGCACGATCATGAGCATGAAGGACATGACCATGAACACGAAGGAGACGAGCATGAAGGACACGAACATGGGAATGAAGCTGCCGCCGGCGTACATTCCAATGAAATCATTTTCAAAGAAGAATTAGCGAAAGCAGTCGGTTTACAGACGAAAGTGATGGAACCGGCTCCTTTTACCGATGTGATAAAGACCAGCGGAAGCGTGATGGCTGCACAAGGCGATGAAACGACTGTGGTTGCTACTGTCCCCGGTATCGTTACATTCGGCAGTTTATCTTTTGTGGACGGTACTCCGGTCCGGAAAGGACAGGCTATCCTGAGCCTGGCTTCCAGTAATTTGTCTGAGGGGAATGTGGCAGCCCGTGCCAAATATGCATACGAAAATGCCAAGAAGGAATATGAACGTATGCAACAGCTGGTGGGAGATAAGATCGTTTCTGCCAAGGACTTTGAACAGGCACGTCTGAACTATGAAAATGCAAAGGCCGCTTACGATGCCATTGCCGGTAAACAAACAGAGAACGGTGTATCGGTTGTTTCTCCGATGAACGGATACTTGAAGAACCTTCAGGTGAAAGAAGGCGATTATGTAGCTGTGGGACAACCGTTGGCTACGATTTCTCAGAATAGCCGCCTGGTGCTTCGTGCCGAAGTGTCGGAAAAGTATTATCAATATCTACCGGCTGTACAGTCTGCTAATTTCCGAACTCCTTATGACGACCAGGTGTATGAGCTTTCCGAACTTCACGGACGTTTACTTTCTTACGGAAAGGCTTCGGATGCCAATTCTTTTTATATCCCAGTGACTTTTGAATTTGATAATAAAGGGGCTGTAATTCCCGGTTCGTTTGTTGAAATCTATTTGCTTACCTCTCCGATGCAGGATGTGTTGAGCGTTCCGGTTTCCGCGTTGATAGAAGAGCAAGGCGTTTATTCCGTATTTATCCGTCTGGATGAGGAAGGATACAAAAAGCAGGAAGTGAAACTGGGTGCCAACAATGGTGCTGAAGTCCAGATTCTGTCTGGTCTAAAACCGGGAGATACGGTTGTTACACAAGGTGCTTACCAGGTCAAACTGGCTTCTGCCTCCAATGCTATTCCGGCTCATACTCATAATCATTAATAATGAGCAAATATGCAAATATGCCAATGTGCCAATGGAAATCTCATGGTACTATCTTGATTGGCACATTGGCATATCGGCTAATTAAATAATTATTCTTATGTTGAATAAAATAATATATTACTCGCTGCATAACAGATTGGTTGTCCTGATCTGTGCATTGCTGCTGATGATAGCGGGAACCTATACAGCTTTTCATACAGATGTAGATGTGTTTCCCGACCTGAATGCTCCGACCGTGGTTATCATGACGGAAGCAAATGGTATGGCTCCTGAAGAAGTGGAACGCCTGGTGACTTTCCCGGTAGAAACAGCAGTGAACGGGGCTATGGATGTGCGCCGTGTACGTTCTTCCTCTACCACCGGTTTCTCTGTTGTATGGGTTGAATTTGACTGGGGAACGGATATCTACCGTGCCCGCCAGATTGTTTCGGAAAAGCTGGCAGTCGTTAGTGAAAGCCTTCCCGAGAATGTAGGCAAGCCGACGCTGGGACCGCAATCTTCTATCTTGGGAGAAATGATGATTATCGGTCTGACTGCCGATTCTACTTCTTTGCTCGATTTGCGTACGATTGCCGACTGGACAATCCGTCCGCGTTTGTTGTCGACAGGTGGTGTGGCACAGGTCGCTGTGATTGGTGGCGATATCAAAGAATATCAGATATTGCTTGACCCCGCCCGTATGAAACATTATGGAGTAGGGTTGGATGAAGTCCTGACGGTCTGCCGTAATATGAACCGCAATGCAAATGGCGGCGTCTTGTATGAATATGACAATGAATATATCATCCGTGGCGTTCTTTCCACTCCGAAAGTGGAGGAACTGGCAAAAGGGGTTATCAAGACTGTAGACGGTTTTCCGGTTATGCTGGAAAATGTGGCGACGGTGAAGATAGGAAGCAAAAGTCCTAAACTGGGTACAGCTTCTGAACGCGGCAAACATGCTGTGTTGATAACGGTGACCAAGCAACCGAATACCAGTACAATCGACCTGACAAACAAGCTGGACGGTATCGTTGCCGACCTGCAAAAGAACCTTCCGTCGGATGTGAATGTCTCTACCGATATTTTCCGTCAGAGCCGTTTCATCGACAGTTCTATTAATAATGTAAAGAACAGTTTGTTTGAAGGAAGTTTCTTCGTTGTCATCGTTTTGTTCCTCTTCCTGATGAATATCCGTACGACGGTGATTTCGCTGGTGGCATTGCCTTTGTCATTGCTCGTTTCTATACTGGTTTTGCATTATATGGGGATGACCATTAATACAATGTCTCTGGGCGGTATGGCGATTGCTATCGGTTCGCTGGTGGATGATGCGATTGTCGATGTGGAGAATGTGTATAAACGAATACGGGAGAACCGGATGCTTCCTCCGGAAGAGCGACGCTCGGTATTGGAGGTGGTTTATGACGCTTCCCGTGAAGTGCGTATGCCTATCTTGAATTCCACGTTGATTATTGTGGTAAGTTTCGTACCCCTGTTTTTCCTTCATGGTATGGAAGGACGCATGTTGGTGCCGCTGGGTATTGCGTTTATCGTTGCTTTGTTTGCATCTACCGTTGTTGCACTTACTTTGACGCCGGTATTGTGTAGTTATTTGCTGGGTAATAAGTCGACCGATAAGAAGATAGAAAAAGAGGCATGGGTAGCCCGTAAATTGAAGGAGGTATATGCTTCCGCATTGAAAGTTGCCTTGGCGCATAAGAAGATTGTACTGGGTTCTACAGTAGGTCTGTTCCTTGTGGCGTTGGGTATTTTCTTTACGCTGGGACGCAGTTTCCTTCCTCCTTTCAACGAAGGTTCTTTTACTATTAATGTAAGTTCGCTGCCGGGTATTTCGTTGGATGAATCAGACAGGATGGGACATCGGGCGGAAGAGTTACTGATGCAGGTGCCCGAAATCCAGACGGTGGCCCGTAAGACCGGACGTGCCGAACTGGATGAACATGCATTGGGTGTGAACGTTTCGGAGATAGAGGCCCCGTTCGTATTGAAAGACCGTAGCCGGGAAACTGTGATGAATGATGTCCGTAAGAAGCTGTCGACTATCAGTGGTGCGAATATCGAAATCGGCCAGCCTATCTCTCACCGTATCGATGCGATGCTTTCGGGAACGGAAGCCAATATCGCCATCAAACTGTTCGGTACCGATTTGAACCGTCTCTTTACGATTGGCAACGATATTAAAAACTCTATCCAGAGTATTCCGGGCCTGGTTGACCTGAAAGTAGAACAGCAGATTGAACGTCCGCAGCTGACCATCACGCCGAAACGTGAACTGATGGCTAAATATGGCGTATCTCTTCCTGAGTTTGAAGAATATATTAATGTCATGCTGGGTGGCGAAGTTGTCAGCCAGGTGTATGATGACGGTAAAACATTTGACCTGACAGTAAAGACTTCCGACGAAAGCCGTGCAACGATGGAAGATATCCGTAATCTGATGATAGATGCCGGAGGGAAGAAAATCCCGCTGAGTTATATTGCCGAGGTTCGTTCGGTAACCGGTCCGAATACGATTAACCGTGAAAACGTTCAGCGTAAGTTAGTAATCAGTGCGAACGTATCCGAACGGGATTTGCGCAGTGTTGTAAATGATATTCAGAATAAGATTGGAACATCAATCAAGTTGCCCGAAGGGTATCATATCGAATATGGCGGACAGTTTGAAAGTGAACAGGCTGCCAGCCGCACGCTGTTGCTCACTTCTTTGATGTCTTTGCTGGTAATCTTCCTGTTGCTTTATAATGAGTTCAAGAATGCGAAAGAGAGTGGTGTCATCCTGCTGAACCTGCCGTTGGCTTTGATTGGTGGCGTGTTTATTTTGTGGCTGACTTCCGGCGAAATCAGTATACCGGCTATTATCGGTTTCATTTCGCTGTTTGGTATCGCTACCCGAAACGGTATGTTGCTGATTAGTCATTATGCACAGCTGCGCAGTGAAGGGTTCTCTGTTTACGATACGGTGATACACGGTTCGCTGGACCGTCTGAACCCGATTCTTATGACTGCTTTAAGTTCGGCTTTGGCATTGATACCGTTGGCATTGAACGGAGATTTGCCGGGTAATGAGATACAGAGTCCGATGGCGACTGTCATCCTGGGAGGGTTGCTGACATCTACTTTCTTGAACGGATTTATTATCCCTATTGTTTATCTTTTAATGAATAAGGAAAAATGAAACAATTCATAGTAATTACCTTGTTGGCTTCCGCTGCGCTTTCAGTGAACGGGCAGAATTCTATCGATGCCGTCCTGCGCAGTATCGAAGCCAATAATAAAGAATTGCAGGCAAACAACCAGCTTACCGTTTCTAAGAAATTGGAAGCGAAGCTGGATAATAACCTGCCAGACCCTTCAGTTTCCTATGTACATCAGTACGGCAACCGGGAAGGGATGGGGATACAGGGAGAGTTGGTTGCATCCCAGTCGTTCGACTTCCCTTCGGTATATGTGCAGAAGAATAAACTGGCGAAATCGAAAGCCGCCAGTTTCGACCGCCAGGGGGCAGAGTTTCGTCAGCAAATACTTTTGCAGGCAAAAGAGATTTGCCTTGACCTGGTCCTGCTGAACCAGCAACGGGCATTACTCGACCAACGCAGGCAGAATGCGGAACAACTGGCGGAACTGTATGCCATGCGTTTGGAAACCGGCGATGCGAATATTCTGGAAACAAATAAGATTGACCTGGAGCTGCTGAATGCGAAAACGGAAGCCCGTATGAACGAGTCTGCCCGTATTGCCAAACTTCAGGAACTGGCAACATTGAATGGTGGTATTGCTATCGACTTCACGGACACGACCTATATGTCGGACGGTGATATCCTGTCATTCGAAGAATTATGTGCGGAGGCTGTGACTTCCAATCCTCAGTTGCTTACGTTGAAAAGCGAGCAGGTGGCTGCCCGCCGCCAGTTGAGCGTCAATAAATCGAAGAGTTTACCCAGTTTTGAGTTGGGGTATCGTATGAATACGGCTACCGGCGGAGAACGTTTTAACGGTTTCCTGGTTGGTATCAGCATTCCTTTGTTCTCAAACAGGAATAATGTAAAGCAGGCTAAAGCGCAGGCTCTTTATACCGACCTTCAACTGGAAAGTACGACAACGACCGTGGAAAGTGAATTGCACCAATTGTATAACCAGTCGGTCGCTCTGAAGACTTCTATGGACGAATACAATACGGTTCTGAAAAGCCAAAATAGCCTGGCATTGTTGAATAAGGCTATCCAGACCGGCCAAATCAGTATGATTGAATATTTCGTTGATGTAACGACTTTCTATCAGAGCATGCAGAATTATATGCAGTTGCAGAACGAGTATCAGAAGGTGATGGCGCAATTGTATAAATATAAGTTATAAACTTTCTTATAAAATAAGGAAGGTTCATGTCTTTTTCGGGCATGGACCTTTTTTATTATAGCTTCCCATTGAGCCGTATATTGGTTACTAAACTTATAAAAAGTTATCGTACTGTTTTTTTTCATCATTGTATTTTTTATTATGCAAATAAGTTTTTACTTTTACAAAGTACTTTTTACCAGGAGATTATACAATGTAGCATTGTTTAGGAGACCGATAATCAGACATATCTGTGGATAACAGGTATCAGAATGCCTTAATTCGTATAAAGAATACATATTAGTATTAATTATCAATTTAAAGAGACCATGAAAGATTTAGAAATGTACATCGATGGACAGTTCATCGAGAATCGATCCGGAAAGTGGATCAATGTGTTGAATCCTTCTACGGAAGAAGTTATATCCCGTATGCCTGACGGGACAGTGGATGATGTTCGGGCTGCCATCGATGCGGCGGAGAAGGCGCAAGGAGCATGGGAACGACTGACTTCCATTGAACGTGCACAGTATCTGACCAAAATAGCACAGGGAATTCGAAAAAGGGAAAAAGAACTGACGGATATTATTGTACGTGAAGGAGGCAAGACGCAGGGACTGGCCAATGTGGAAGTTAACTTTACAGCCGATTATATCGATTATATGGCCGGTTGGGCACGCCGTTATGAAGGAGAGATCATACCCAGCGACCGTCCTCATGAGACTATCTTTGTATTTAAGAAACCTATCGGAGTGACAACCGGTATATTGCCGTGGAACTTCCCGTTCTTCCTGGTTGCCCGTAAGGCAGCCCCGGCTATGTTGACAGGAAATACGATTGTGTTGAAACCAAGTCAGTTGACACCGGAGAATGCGTATGTCTTTGCCCGGATCGTGGATGAAGCGGGAGTGCCTAAAGGTGTATTCAATATCGTAAATGGTCGCGGATCGGTTGTCGGGCATGAGATGGCCGCTAATCCGAAAGTCGGAATGGTCAGCCTGACAGGAAGTGTTTCTGCCGGTGTGCAGACGATGGAAGCCGCTTCAGCTAATGTGACGAAGGTATCGCTGGAGTTAGGAGGAAAGGCTCCGGCTATCGTTATGCCGGATGCGGATATGGATCTGACCGTGAAGTCGATCATTGCTTCCCGCGTGATCAATACCGGACAAGTGTGCAACTGTTGTGAACGTGTTTATGTGCATTCCAGTATTAAAGATGTTTTTATTGAAAAGTTGCTGGATGGCTTTGGTAAGGTTAAAGTAGGCAACCCCAACGAGGTCGCAGATTTGGATATGGGACCGCTGATTGATGCCGGTGCCTTGAAATCAGTGGAAGAAAAAGTCGGAAAAGCCGTTAAGCAGGGGGCGACCCTGGCTTATGGAGGCAAACGTATCGGAGCTAAAGGCTACTTCTTTGAACCGACCCTTTTGACTAATTGTACACAGAAGATGGATATTATCCAGGAAGAAACATTCGGTCCCGTTCTCCCGGTTGTAGAGTTTACAGAAGTGGAAGATGCTATTACCTGGGCAAATGACTGCGAATACGGGTTGACCTCTTCCGTCTATACACAGAATCTGGATATGGCGTTTAAGCTGATGCGTTCCTTGAAGTTCGGTGAAACTTATATCAATCGTGAAAACTTTGAAGCCATGCAGGGTTTCCATGCCGGCTGGCGTAAATCGGGTATTGGTGGTGCTGACGGTAAGCATGGCCTGGAAGAATACCTTCAGACTCATGTCGTTTATCTGGAGACGCAGGGTTAATTAAGCTATTACTGAATGCGGATGACGCAGAATACACAGAGTAACGCAGATGTTTTATAAGAAAAGAAATTATAAATCTGCGAGTATCTGTGTTTTCTGCGTCATCTGCGTTCGGTAATATTGAATAGTTTTCCGGATAATATATGTATCTTTATTCCGGAATATGGAAAAACGAATCAAAATGAGAAACGCTGCTATCTTATGTTATTGCCTTTTTGTATTAGGCGCCTTTACTACGAATGCCCAGGAAACGAATAGCCTGGGAATGCAATTTGCCCGGATTCCGGCCGGCTCTTTCCACATGGGAAGCCACGGATGGGGAGAAGATTATGATGAAGCACCGATTCATCCGGTAACGATCACAAACCCTTTTTTGATGGGAACGACCGAAGTGACAAATGCTCAGTACGAGCGTTTTGACCCTTCCCATAAGAACTTACGGGGAAAGTACGGCCTTTCGAAAGAAGATGACGAAGCTGTTATTTATGTGAACTATCACGAGGCGAAAGCATTCTGTGACTGGCTTTCGGAAAAGGAAGGGAAGACGTATCGTCTGCCAACCGAAGCCGAATGGGAATATGCTTGCCGTGCCGGGTCCTACTGGAATTTCTGGATGGACGACGGACTTCATGGCGTGTATCATAAGAACCAGCAAAATGTCTGGGGAACGGATTCTACAATCAGCCTTCAGGTTGGCAAAACTCCTGCCAATCCTTTCGGACTGCACGATATGCACGGAAATGTAGAAGAATGGTGCAGCGATTGGTACGGACCTTACGAAGCATTACCGCAAACAGACCCGGTGGGCCATGCTGACGGATTATATAAAGTGACACGTGGCGGAAGCCATAGCACTCCGGAAAGATTCCTGCGTTCCGCCAACCGTATGGCGATGATACCTGAAGATAAACACTGGCTCACCGGCTTCCGGGTAGTGCAGGCCGATATGCCTAAAACCCAGCCGCTTCCTGTGGCCGGACCGACCCTGCAAGAGCATATATCACAGCAGAAACATAGCTGGGACGCTCCTTTGAAAACACCTTTCTTCGGTGAACCTCTCGTCTATGTGAAAACGCCCGAATGTTCTTCCGGCGTCCCGTTCTACAAGCATAACCATTGCCCTGCCATAACCTGGTGTGATAACGGGGATTTGTTGGCTATCTGGTTTACATGCGACGAAGAATCGGGTAGGGAGATGGTGATTCTGGAAAGCCGCCTGAAGAAAGGCAGTACCGAATGGAGCGAGCCGCACGAGTTCTTCAAGGTGCCTGACCGGAATATGACCGGTTCTTCCCTGCTGAATAATAAGGGTACACTCGTCCATATAAATGGGGTGGAAGCTGCCGGTACCTGGGAAACCCTCGCTATGGTCATGCGGACAAGCACGGATAACGGTGCAACCTGGAGTCGTCCGCGTATCATCGCCCCTGAGCATGCCAGGCGGCATCAGGTGATAGCCGGTTCTTTCCGCACTAAGGAAGGTTGGCTGGTACAAGCCGCCGACGCAACTCCCAGGAGCAATGGCGGCACGGCATTGCATATCAGCAAGGATAACGGTCTGACCTGGGAAGATATGGGCAAAACCAATCCGGGTAAGTTTGAAGCAGGTGCTTCGGGCGGTACTATTGCCGGAATCCATGCCGGAGTAGTGCAACTGTCCGACGGCCGTTTTATGGCATTCGGACGTGGTGACGGCATTGTCGATAAAGACGGTCTGGAACGGATGCCCATGAGCCTGTCGGAAGATAACGGACGCACCTGGACATACAGCGCTTCTGAATTTCCCCCGATTGATGGCGGTCAGCGTCTGGTATTGATGCGTTTACAGGAAGGACCTGTTTTGCTGGTCTCTTTCACGAACCATCCTTTCCGTCTGAAAAATGGATTGAATGGTATGACCTTTAAAGATAAGGATGGCAAGGAATATACCGGTTACGGAATGTATGCCGCCCTTTCCTTCGACGATGGAAAGACATGGCCTGTTAAGAAATTACTGACCGATGGCAAAGAACGTTTTATGGATGGAGGCGCCTGGACCGGTTTCTTTGAAATGGACGGGAGCCATGCGGAACCCCGCGGTTATCTGGCCGGTACGCAATCGCCGGATGGAATGATACATCTGGTAAGTAGTCGTAACCATTACCGTTTCAACCTGCCATGGCTGGTAAAAGATACAGGGTATTCATTTTAAGTGATAAGTTTGATTGTGAATT
Organism: Parabacteroides sp. AF17-3; assembly: GCF_003635445.1. Classification (NCBI taxonomy): domain Bacteria; kingdom Pseudomonadati; phylum Bacteroidota; class Bacteroidia; order Bacteroidales; family Tannerellaceae; genus Parabacteroides; species Parabacteroides sp. AF17-3. Next base: position 264,152 of record NZ_QTMM01000008.1, read on the forward strand.
GATTACAGTTGTATGGCTCGATATATCCGTCGAAGTATTCGTCCAGAACCACTCCCAACTCTTTGGCGAGAGTAACGACCTTTTTTTGTTCGGAAAGTGATAAAGGTAATTTAGATTTGGGTTATTATCTATTTATAAACTCCTTATATTTGCAAAATAAAGAACTAAAGTATGGAAAATATTATTTGGATACAAAACTATCAGTCTCCTTGCGGAGAATTGATACTGGGTTCGCTGGACGGCAAACTTTGTTTGTGCGACTGGATGGATGAGAACCGTAGGGCACTGATTGACCGGCGGCTGCAAAAGGTATTGCATGCCCGCTATGAAACAGGTGAATCCGAAGTGATTGTCCGGGCAGTTGCCCAGCTGGATGAATATTTTGCCGGAAAAAGAACGAAGTTCGACATCCCGTTGCTATTTGCCGGTACTGATTTTCAGAAAACAGTCTGGAATGCGTTATTGAATATCCCTTATGGGAAAACGGTCTCTTATGCTACTTTGTCGCAGGATTTGGGTAAACTGAAAGCTATTCGTGCTGTGGCTGCTGCTAATGGTGCAAATTCCATTTCGATACTTGTTCCTTGCCATCGTGTTATCGGGAGTAACCAAAAGCTGGTTGGATATGCCGGTGGCCTGCCTGCCAAACAGTGGTTGCTCGATTTGGAATCCTCTGGCAGACTCTTCTGATATTTACCAATCTCTCATCTGTAATTTAGGTATATTTATCTGTAATCCGTCTACAATCGAAACGGTCCGGTTTCTTTAGCTTTGCAACATCAGTAAAACAGAAAGATATGAAACGTAAATTGTTAACATTGGTATTCATCGTATCAGGCTTAATGCCTGCTATTGCCCAGAATGTTTCGGACCTTAAAACAGAAAAAGATATGGATAGGATTGAATTATGTAAAAAGAATTATACCACTTTATTCGGTGGCGAAGCCCTGACCGGGCAGGGAACTGACCCGGAAATGATGGATATTCTTCAGAAGTTTATTTTCGGAGAAGTATTCCGCACGGGAGAGCTGGATATAAAGACCCGTGAAATGATAACCTGTGTTACATTAGCAACTATGCAGACTTTGCCCCAGCTGAAGGCACACGCAGGGGCGGCATTGAATGTGGGAGTTACTCCTGTTGAACTTCGTGAAGCTATTTATTCATGCGCTCCGTTTATCGGTTTTCCCAAAACCTTGAACGCGCTGACCGTCATTAACGAAGTATTTAAAGAACGGGACATTTCCTTGCCATTGGAAAAACAAGGCACGGTTACGGAAGAAAACCGTCATGAAAAAGGGGCGGCTGTGCAAGACCGGCTTTATCCCGGCGGTATCAGCCAGGTGATGGAAGATATTCCGGGGGAGATGGGTGACGATGTGGAACGTTTCCTGACAGAATATTGTTTCGGTGATATGTATACCCGTGGCGGACTTGACCTCAAGACACGTGAGTTACTGGGATATTGTGTCCTGACGACATTGGGAGCCGACAGCCAGCTTCGTTCTCATTTTCAGGGAAATCTGAATGCAGGTAACAGTAAGGAGACGGTTGTGGCGGCAGTCATACAATGTCTTCCGTATATCGGTTTCCCGCCGGCAATAAAGGCCTTGAAAATAATAAAGGAAGCATCTGCCGTAAGTCCGGCAAATAACCTGGTCCGCCTCTCCAAAATTACTGTAGACCCGGCACAATTGGATGCATATAATGCTTACCTGAAAGAAGAGATTGAAGCCTCCATGCGCCTGGAATCGGGCGTACTTACTTTATATGCCACGGCCGATAAAAAGCAACCGAATAAAATAACAATCCTTGAAATCTATGCAGACCGGGAGGCTTATGAAAAGCATATCCAAACGCCTCATTTCCAGAAATACAAACAGGGAACTTTATCTATGGTTGAGGAACTGGAACTGACGGATACAACTCCCTTGCTTCCCGGGCTGAAAATAAAATAGGCTTTTATCGCTATACAAAACTGACGTTACATTAACATCTTACTATATTTTATATGACAATAAAATGGGGATTTAAGTAATTTATTCGTAAACTTGTAACCTTAAATAAAAACGTTAAATTTAAAATTAAATCTTCTGTTTTATGTCAGTAAAATCGTATATTGAATCCAATAAAGAACGCTTTCTGGAAGAGTTGTTCAGCTTAATCCGTATTCCCTCCATCAGTGCCAAACAAGAGCATAAACCTGATATGCAGGCTTGTGCCCAGCGCTGGACGGAACTGTTACTATCGTCCGGAGCGGATAAAGCCGTGGTGATGCCGACGGAAGGTAATCCGGTCGTATATGGCGAAAAGATGATTTCGCCCGATGCCAGGACCGTGCTTGTTTATGCCCATTATGATGTAATGCCGGCTGAGCCGTTGAACTTATGGAAAAGCCAGCCGTTTGAACCCGAAATACGCGACGGCCGTATCTGGGCTCGTGGTGCGGACGATGATAAAGGACAGTCTATGATGCAGGTAAAAGGCTTTGAAACAGCCTTGAAACTCGACCTGCTGAAGTGCAATGTGAAGTTTATCTTCGAAGGAGAGGAGGAGATCGGTTCTCCCAGCCTTGAAACCTTCTGCCGTGAACATAAAGACTTATTGAAGGCTGATGTGATTCTGGTATCCGACACCAGCATGGTAAATGCCGAAACACCGTCGTTGACGACCGGCCTGCGGGGTTTGGCTTATTGGGAAATCGAAGTGACTGGCCCGAACCGCGATTTGCATTCCGGCCATTTCGGTGGGGCAGTGGCTAATCCTATTAATGTATTATGTAAACTGATGGCCGATATTATCGATGCCGACGGACGTATCACAATTCCCGGTTTCTATGACGATGTAGAAGAAGTGTCTCCGGCCGAACGCGAAATGATTGCACAAATCCCGTTTGATGAAGCGAAATATAAGGCTGCTATCGGAGTGGATGCCTTGTCCGGTGAAAAAGGTTATTCGACGCTGGAAAGAAACAGTTGCCGTCCGTCGTTCGATATTTGTGGTATCTGGGGCGGTTATACGGAAGAGGGCAGTAAAACAGTGCTTCCGTCCAAAGCCTATGCAAAAGTATCCTGCCGCCTGGTTCCGCATCAGGAACATTCCAAAATATCAAAAATGTTTGAAGATTACATAAACCAGGTGACTCCTGCATCTGTTAAGGTAAAAGTCACGCCGAAACACGGTGGACAGGGTTATGTTTGTCCGATCGACCTTCCGGCTTATCAGGCGGCGGAAAAGGCTTGCACGGTTGCTTTTGGCAAGAAACCGCTGGCAGTACGTCGCGGAGGAAGTATTCCTATCATCTCCACCTTTGAGCAGGTATTAGGTATAAAAACCGTCTTGATGGGTTTCGGACTTGAACAGAATGCTATTCATTCTCCTAATGAAAGTTGCACGCTCGACTTCTTCTATAAAGGGATTGAATCGGTTGCCGAATTTTATAAAGAATATAAATGATACAAAACGAAGTGATAGCCCGTGCTCTGTCGAATACAGGTATCGAGGCATTAAATGAAATGCAGCAGGCCGTGCTTGATGCCGGAACGACGAAGGATATGGTGTTGCTCAGTCCCACGGGGTCGGGTAAAACCCTGGCTTTCCTGCTGCCCTTACTTACTACGTTGACGGATGAGGATAAGAAGATACAAGCGCTTATCATCGCCCCGTCTCGTGAATTGGCTTTACAGATAGAGACGGTATTCCGTTCGCTCGGAGCCGGATATAAGGTGAACTGCTGTTACGGCGGCCATCCTATCCGGACAGAAAAGAAAAGTCTGGAGCATCCGCCAACGGTGCTTATCGGTACGCCCGGACGAATCCTCGACCATCTGGAACGGGGGAATATTAATCTGGATACCGTCCGTACATTGATTCTGGACGAATTCGATAAGTCTCTGGAACTGGGCTTTCAGGATGAGATGAAAGAGATTCTCTCACATCTTCCCGGAGTGCGTCGCAGAGTGTTGACTTCAGCAACCGAAGCGGTGGAAATTCCTCTCTTTACCGGTATTACATCGCCTGTCCGCCTGTCGTTCCTGACCGGAGTGAAAGAGGCGAAAGGTCTGACTCTGCGTATCGTGAAATCGCCGGTTAAGGATAAGCTGGAGACATTGTATAAATTGCTTGGAGAGTTGAAAGGCGAGTCTGCCTTGGTGTTTTGTAACCAGCGTGAATCAGTGGAACGTGTCAGCAATTATCTGACAGAAATGGGAGTGGATAATGAATACTTTCACGGAGGTATGGAACAGCCGGAACGCGAACGGGCGTTGTCGCTTTTCCGTAATGGCAGTGCATCCGTTTTTATCTCTACCGACCTGGCATCCCGTGGACTGGACATTCCGGAAGTAAAGAATGTGATTCATTACCATCTTCCCATCAATGAAGAAGCCTTTATCCACAGAAACGGACGTACGGCCCGTATGAATGCGGAAGGAAATGCCTTTATGATACTGAATGAGATAGAGACTGTTCCCGAATATATTACCCGTGAACCGGATGAATTCTTCCTGCCGGAGAAGGCCAAAAAGCCGCTCCGTTCGGAATGGGTTACATTGACCATTAACCGCGGTAAACGGGATAAGTTGAGTAAGAAGGACGTAGTCGGTTTCCTGTTCCAGAAAGGCGGATTAGACAAAGATGATTTAGGCGTTGTAGAAATCAAGGAAAGTTGCGCCTACGCCGCAGTAAAACGTGATAAGAAAGAGGGTTTGCTGGCGCGTATCCGTGATGAGAAAATAAAAAATATGAAAGCTAAGTTTATATGAAGCTGCTGATTAAAGGGGTAGAACTGAATGGCGTTGCTACCGATATTTATATAGAAAACAAATACATCAAACAGATAGGTCCCGGCCTGTCTGTTGCCGCCGATAAAGTAATTGACGGTAGTCGTAAGGCTGCCATTCCGGGATTTGTCAATACGCATACACATGCGGCTATGACTTTGTTCCGCGGCTTTGGAGACGATATGCCTTTAATGCCCTGGCTGGAAGAAAAGATATGGCCCAATGAAGCGAAACTGACGAAAGAAGATGTTTTCTGGGGAGCTAAACTGGCTTGTCTGGAAATGATAAAAAGCGGAACGACTACTTTCTTCGACATGTATCATAAGTTTCATGCTACGGCAGAGGCTGTTGAAGAGATGGGAATCCGGGCAGTCATTTCCAGTGCCTGTTTCGACCATTTCCAACCAGAGTTGGCGGAGAAAAGTAAACAGACCATTCAGAAGTTGTATAAAGAGATGGACAGATACGATAAACGGATACATTTCTCCGTAGGTCCGCACGCCATCTATACGGTTTCCGGTGAGTTGCTGCAATGGGCGGATACTTTTGCAAAAGAACATAACGTGCCAATCCAACTGCATCTGGCAGAAACGGAAGGGGAAGTGGAGAACTCTGTAAAGCAGTTCGGGGCGACTCCTGTCCGGTATTTATATAAGTTGGGTGTATTGTCTCCCCGTTTGTTGATTTCCCACGGTATCTATGTAGATGCGGATGAAATCCGTATGCTGGCAGACCATGGAGTGAAGGTCGCTCATAATCCGGCCTCCAATATGAAACTGGCTTCTGGCATGCACTTCAAATTTAAGGAAATGCGTGAAGCCGGCATCACTGTCGGTCTGGGTACTGACGGTTGTTCGTCGTCCAATAATCTCGATATGGTGGAAGCGATGAAGCTGGCCTCCTTGTTGGGAAAAGTCTGGCGAAAAGACCCGGAAGCCGTTACAGCCGATGAAATATTCCATTCCGCCACGGAAGCCGGAGCCTCTTTTGCTGGCTTAAAAGCCGGACGGATAGCAGAAGGTTACCTGGCAGACCTTTCTTTGGTAGATTTGAATATGCCGGCATTTACTCCGAATTTCAATTTCATATCCAACCTTGTCTATGCTGCAAACGGTAGCTGCATCGATACCGTTATTTGTGACGGAAAAATCCTGATGCAGGATAAGAAAGTACCGGGTGAAGAGGAGATAATGGAACGCGCGGCACAAATAGCCTACAATTTAATGAAAAGATAACTTTTAAGTTGCCGGTGATTGTTTTATATCATCAGTAGCTTTTCAGGAAAAGTTCATAATGTCTTTTGTAAAAGACGTACGTCTAAAATAATTTACACCTACCTCTAAATCTATTTACACCTAGGTCTAAATGAATTTAGAGGTAGGTATGACAGAAAAGTCTTTATAAAGATACGTTTCTGTCGTAATGGCATTTCAAGGAGATTATTATATTGAAATAAATTTATAATGCTATGAATACAAGTTATACAAACGAACAATATCAGGAGGCAGCGGCATTTATAGCTGCACGCATTACCGGAAATCCGGAAACGGCTATTATTCTCGGTAGCGGATTAGGTTCATTGGCAGACCGGATACAGGATGCCATTGTAATTCCGTATGCAGAGATTCCTCATTTTATGCATTCTACGGCTGCCGGTCATAAAGGTAATTTTATTTGCGGCAAACTGGGAGGTAAGCAAGTTCTGGCTATGCAGGGTCGTTTTCATTATTATGAAGGGTATTCCATGCAACAGGTGACATTTCCCGTTCGTGTGATGAAACTGTTGGGTATAAAGAATCTTTTGGTGTCGAATGCTGCCGGTGGTATCAATAATACGTTTAAAGTCGGTGACCTGATGATTATCCGTGATCATATAAATATGATGCCTAATCCGTTGATAGGTCCGAATAATGAATTGTTCGGTACTCGTTTCCCGGATATGACCCGTGCTTATGACCGTGAGTTTGTCCGTTTGGTGGAAGAGATTGCAGCTTCTCATAATATTCCTTTGAAAAAAGGTGTATATGTTGGCCTGACCGGTCCTTCTTTTGAAACACCCTCCGAATATGCTTTTTATGGCCGGGTAGGAGGTGATGCGATTGGAATGAGTACGGTTCCGGAAGTAATCGTAGCTCGCCATGCAGGATTAAGAGTGTTCGGAATGTCGGTGATTACGAATGAAGGTTATCATTTTGCCGACGATTTTGTGAATGACGGAGCGGATGTAATCGTAGCTGCCAACAAAGCTGCGGTAGTAATGACAACTTTATTCAGTGAACTCGTTTCCCGTATCTGATTTTTTTCGGGATGAAAGTTGCTGTGTTAAAATAAGATAGAAATTTGAACGGGTGAGTAAGGAAAAAATAGTATAAAAAAAGTATCTTCCGGTTTTGGAAAATAAAAAAATACCTCTATCTTTGCACCCGTTATCGCGGAAGTAGCTCAGTTGGTAGAGCATAACCTTGCCAAGGTTAGGGTCGCGGGTTCGAGTCCCGTCTTCCGCTCATAAATAATAAGCGCGGTAAGAGGCCGCCTTTTTTATGTAATGGAAAAGGCCCAGGTGGCGGAATTGGTAGACGCGCACGTTTCAGGTGCGTGTGTCGCAAGGCGTGCAGGTTCGAGTCCTGTTCTGGGCACCATTCGCGCAGATGGTGAAATTGGTAGACACGCTACTTTGAGGGGGTAGTGCCGGTTCCGGTGTGTGAGTTCGAGTCTCATTCTGCGCACATTTCGTAAAGAATAGAAATATAATTGTCCATGTAATTAGTTAAGAGCATATTGCTTGAAGCTTTATATGGACAATTTTTATTTAGTATAAACCACATTTACTGCATAATACGTCTTCTGTAGATGAATCCGTAATGATTTATATAAGAACTGTCATTTTTTAGAGATATAAAGTCAAATTTGTAAAAATAAGGCTGATTCGGATTCGATATATTTGCATATCATGAAATATGGATAACAACCTTTTAAATTTGATCGAAAATGAAAAAAGACCGAGCGACAGATATACCTTCGCTACATTTACCCATTATACCAAAGATTCTCCTTTATTGGAATCCGGTTTGTTAGGTCCTGTACGGATTGTTATGAAAGAATGATGGTGTGCCTTGCTTTATTTCAAACCCTTGATCTTTTGAATTAGTTCTTTTGCTGAAATATCCAAAGACTCAACAGTCATCCAGACGACTTCGTTATCCGGATTGATAATATATATCCGGGGAATCGTATTGTTGGCGAAGAGGGAGAAAACCTCACCGCGGGTATCCAGGTAGAATGGCATTGTGAATTGATTCTCTTTCCAGTAATTGGAAACAACTTCGGCTGTTTCTTTCCGGGAAATCGTTACCAGCAGGAATCTGGGGTCGTCTTTCAGTTCTTTCCAGACCTCTTCTATAACCGGCAGAACCTGTTTGCAATCCGGACAGTAAGTTCCGAAGAATACCAGTAAGGATTGTTTTCCGATGAACTGTTTGGAGCTGAATGTGTTTCCGGCTGTATCTTCGACTGCAAATGTAGGGATCTGGCTGTTGACATTGATATAATTAATAGTTTCGTTCTCGTCATCCTTTATACAGGAAAAGAGAAGGAGAGTCATAGTGACTATAAATGAAAGAATTTTTGTGATATGCATATATTTAATTGTTTTAGTTTACGAAGATAATGAATGTATTTGAATCCCTGAAAGAAAAGGAGCTGCCGTTTTGTAGATTTCACAACCTGTCGTCAGAACGGACAACCCCTTTTAGCAGCATCCCCTTTTACCGCTGCAATTTTCATTTTATTACCGAGAATGTTTTGGTTATTTGTAACTGATTCGGATTCACATTCCTATGTACATTATATGAGGATGCTGTAATCCTGTCTGAGTTCACATCTTGGGACGGTTTAAAGTACAAGTTTTGCCATATTTACAAAAGTAAATGTATGTTTTTTAATTTACTTGTATTTGCCTGATAACAAGTATTATGTTGTAAGCCTGATGTAAAATGGAGAACTGGGTATTTCTCTTTATTTATAAAAGGTGTTATTGGCGTACGACGGAAAGGAACCGACTGTTTTTGTCTTGCCAGATCGCTTATTTCTCTTTTTTTGCCGGTTTATGCTTTTCTGAATGGCAATTGCCGTAAATCGGTACTTGTTTATTTTATTATTTGATTATGTGCGGATTGGATGGATATGTAATGCCTGAAAACATCATAAAAAATGCCGGCTTTATTTCATATCGTCTGGTTTTAGGGAGAATAGATCTTTATATTTGTAATAATAAGCATGAAAGCAGGTAATAACCAGGCTGGCATGGAAAGGATAAAACTATGAAAAGAGATTTATTGTATGATAATATACTAGATGCTATCAGGGGAAAAATACCCAACCGGGGAATACTGACGAATACGCTTGTGGATCTGTTAAATCTGGAGAAAGAAGCAGTATATCGACGGCTGCGCGGTGAAGTGGCATTTTCTTTCTCTGAGATAGCTGTCATTGCGAGTACGCTTGGAATCTCTCTTGATAACCAGGTGGGAGCCCGGTATGTTCATAGCAGGCCTTTCCAGTTGAGGCTGATTGAATATGTTGACTCCGGTGAGATCGATTATGAGATGCTGGAACATTATATTTATATCCATAACCAGGGAAAAGAGGATAAAAAATCGAAAGTCATGGATTGCTCCGGCGTTTTGCCCCAGTCTCTTTATCTGGCATATAAAAATATATCGCGCTTTTTCCTTTTTAAATGGATCTATCAGAATAAGGACCTTGACAGGAAACTTTGTTTTAAAGACGTTTATCCGACTCAAAGTCTGGAAAAGATACAGGAGAGGAGCGTTGCGGCCGCAAAACTTATCAGCCAGACGTTTTATATATGGGATCCGTTGATCTTTTGTTATCTGGCCAATGATATCAATTATTTTATGAGTGTCAATTTGCTGGGAAAAGAGGATTTGCAGTTGCTGAAAAAAGAGCTGTTGCAATTTTTGGATGATATGGAACTGTTGGCAATAAAAGGAAAGTTTGATGATACCGGAAACAGTGTCTATTTTTATATATCGAGTACGAATTTCGATACCAGCTACCGGTGTGTGGAGGTGAAACATTTACGTGTCAGCCTGATAAGAGCCTTCACTCTGAATGCTGTCGTTTCTTTGGACCGTCAGACGTATGAACGGATATCGGGATGGCTCCAGGCTGTGATCCGATCGTCGACAATGATCTCCGTGAGTGGTGCCAGGCAGCGTATTCGCTTTTTTGAGAAACAACGTTCCATTATTAAAGCCTTATAGGTTTTGTGAAAAAGGATATTATAGATTATTAACTGAGAATACGACTTTTATCAGCAACCAAGATTCAATGTTTGTTTGTTTTGTTAGCCTTTTTTGGGTTTTAAAAGATGCTTTACCGGATTGTCCGACAGTTAATTTATGGGTTCCTTATTTATCTTTGCATGAAAACTATAGATCCACTAATATCAAGACTTATAATTCTGTAACATGAAAAAAGAACTTTTGTATGATAATTTGCTAAATGCTATCAAAGAGGAATTTCCTCAAAAAACGAATTTAGTAAATGCGCTTGTTGATTTGTTATGTATTGAGAAGGAAGCTGTTTACCGACGTTTACGGGGAGAGGTCGCTTTTACATTTGCAGAGATCGTCACTATCGCGAATGCATTTGGAATATCATTGGATAACCTGGTCGGTACAGTTACTGCAAAAAGCAGGCCGTTCCAATTGAAATTGGTGGATTTTGTGAATCCGATGGAGACTGATTATGATATGCTGGATCAGTATATCGATATATTAGGTCTGGCACGCGAAGACGATAGGTCCGAACTGATCGATTGTACGAATATCTTGCCTCAGCAGCTTTATATGAAATATAAATATATTTCACGTTTTTATCTTTTCAAGTGGTTATACCAATGCGGAACTCCGGGAAAAACAAAGCGTTTTGAAGAGATAGAGGTCACCGACCGCTTTCTGGGAATACAGTTGGCCGGGGTAGAAGAAGCACGGCATATCCATCATTCATATTACATACTCGATCCGTTGATATTTCATTATCTGGTAAATGATATTAATTATTTTATGAGTATTCATCTGATCGGGAAAGAGGATGTAAAATATCTGAAGAATGAACTGATGGATTTGTTGGATGAAATGGAGAAACTTGCAACACGCGGCTATTTTGAAGAGACCGGTAATAAAGTCTTTATCTATATATCGAGTGTGAATTTTGATACGAGTTATTGGTGCGTCCAGATAAAAAACTACCATATCAGTCTGATAAAAACATTCATCCTCAGTTCGGTCGCCTCCCTGGATGAGGGGACTTACGAGAAGTTGCGGAAATGGTTAAGAGCCCTGATCCGTTCTTCTATCATGATTTCAGTCAGTGGTGAGAGGCAGAGGATCGCATTTTTTAAAGCACAGCGTGAACTGATTCAAAATTTGTGATCTTTTCTATCTATAAAGAGTATCAGAAACTTACCTGTAAAAAAGGTGGTTTTATGTTGGATATCGTAAAAAAAGATATAAAAATAAGCATCCAAAATTTGGAGCGTATAAATCTTTTACCTACTTTTGCACCCGTAAACAAAAAACGTCAACTGCTTTGAAAAGCAACCTCTAAAGAGGTGTTGATAATTTTGATTTATTGGAGAGATGGCAGAGTGGTCGATTGCGGCGGTCTTGAAAACCGTTGAACTGAAAGGTTCCTGGGGTTCGAATCCCTATCTCTCCGCAGAACCTACTGGACAAAAGAGGACAGTAAGAGGACAAAAACCTACAAATCAGCGATTTGTAGGTTTTTTTATTGCCTATAAGTCTTGCTTCCAAGACAACAAAAGGACTTGAAAAGACAGAGTTTCGTTACTAAATCGTTACCCTTTTCCTACCGGACAAAAACGGTAACGATTTGTCCCGAAATGACCGCAGAAAGTCTGAATTTGTCCACCGTCTATCTATCTCATATTTAATAAGTTATTAGTAGTTTTGCAACTTAAAAAATGTGAGGTTATGAAGAGTACATTTAAAGTCCTTTTCTATTTAAAGAAAGGTTCTGAAAAGAAGAACGGCGAGGTTATGATTATGGCAAGAATTACCATTGACGGTAAGTTGTGCCAGTTCAGTACAAAACAAAGCATCCTGCCCGAAAACTGGAATATAGCAGCAGGTAAAGCCAAAGGTAAGGATGCAGGCAGAATAAATGCCTTATTGGAGGATATAAAAGCATCCTTGAATAATATCTACCACGAACAGCAACGGCGTGATAACTATGTGACAGCCGAAAAGGTGAAGAATGAATTTTTGGGACACAGTGAAAAACACGAAACCATTTTAGACCTTTTCAAAAAGCACAATGACGATGTGAAACAGTTGGTCGGCATATCTAAGACGATTGCCACCTATCGTAAATATGAAGTGACCCGCCGCCACCTTGCCGAGTTTATCCAAAGCAAGTACAATATATCGGATATTGCTATCAATGAAATCACTCCGATGTTTATAACAGACTTCGAGTTGTATTTGCGTACTACCTGTAAATGTGGTTATAATACGACTGCCAAGTTCATGCAATTCTTCAAACGCATTATCCTGATAGCCCGTAATAACGGCATCCTGATTGGCGACCCGTTCGCCAATTATAAAATCCGTTTGGAGAAAGTGGATAGAGGGTATTTGACAGAGGACGAAATAAAAATCATCCTTAAAAAGAAGATGGTTTCCGAACGTTTGGAAAACGTCAGGGACTTGTTTATCTTTTCCTGTTTTACTGGTTTGGCTTACATAGATGTTGCCAACCTTACGCAAGATAATATCCGTAAATCCTTTGACGGTAATTTATGGATAATCACCAAACGCCAAAAGACCAACACGGACGTAAATGTTCCCTTGCTGGATATTCCCAAAATGATATTGAAGAAGTATAAGGGCAAGCTGCCGAACGGTAAAATACTTCCGGTAATCAGCAATCAAAAACTTAACGCCTACTTGAAAGAAATAGCGGACGTTTGCGGAGTTAAAAAGAATTTGACATTTCATCTTGCAAGGCATACTTTCGCAACGACAACCACGCTTGCCAAAGGTGTACCCGTTGAAACCGTTAGTAAGATGTTGGGACACACCAACATAGAAACCACACAGATATACGCCCGCATTACCAATAACAAAATCAGTAACGATATGCAGGGGCTTGACAAGAAGTTTGTCGGCATTGAAAAAATATACAAAGAAGTATCAATGAAATAGTTAGTATAGGGGACTTGTCACAAGTTGTGATAAGCCCCTTTATGCTTTTAATTACTCACCATTTAATAATAACATTATGGACTTACAAATCATTCAGAGCAAGATTTATGAAATCAGAGGTTGCCGGGTTATGCTCGATAGCGACCTTGCGGCACTTTATCAGGTGGAAACAAAAGCGTTGAAACAGGCTGTCAAACGTAACATTGAACGTTTCCCAAGTGATTTTATGTTTGAACTGACAAAGGAAGAAGTAGAATGTTTAAGGTCACAAATTGTGACCTTAAAGAATAATCCTGATGAAACGGAAGAAGAAACCAGTTCAAAACGTGGCAAACATACTAAATATTTGCCCTATGTTTTCACGCAGGAGGGGGTAGCCGCCCTGTCCGGTGTGCTACGCAGCCCTATTGCCATACAGGTGAATATTTCCATCATGCGGGCATTTGTAGCCTTACGTCAAATGATAACAGGTTATCAGGAATTACTAAAGCGTATTGAAGAACTGGAAGAAAGCACGGATGCACAATTCAGCGAGGTGTACCAAGCATTGACCCAGTTATTAAGCAAACCCGAACCGAAGCCACGAAAACCGATAGGATATAGAACCTATGACGAATAACGGTTTAAGGTATTCGGTTGTCTAAGGGGTGTCACCAGTGATACCCCTTTTTCAGTTCCCTAAAGTAATGTATCTCAATCACAAATTTTAGCAAAGTTACAGCCCGGCGGGGACAAATACCAAATCCGAGCCGTTCCGGTTTTCTAAAAAATCTCCACACCTACGGGTCGTATTTTTTGAAAAGATATGGTTGAAGTCCCCGCCAAACTGTGGGTGTCCGGCAAAATTTCTTATTGTTTAATTTAAAATTCAGTAGTCATGAAAACAACAGAATTTACCATGCCGGAAATCACTATTTCTTATAAAGACAATGTCAAAGCATCCGAAAGGGTGAAAATACTCTCTTCCGAAACGTCCTATTCTTATCTGAAACCGTTCTATGCGGAATGTATGGAACACCACGAAGAAAGTTATGTAATGTTCCTCAACCGGGCAAACAAGGTTTTAGGCGTTTCCCTTATCTCTAAAGGCGGGATGGCTGAAACAGTAATGGACGTGAAAATCATCCTGCAAACTGCCCTGAAAGTCCACGCTTCGGGGATAATCCTCTCACATAACCACCCATCGGGCAACCTACGTCCGAGCGAGCCGGACAAACAAATCACTTCAAAAATAAAAGAAGCCTGCAAGGTCTTGGATTTACACCTGTTAGACCATATCATCCTGACAGAAGAAAGCTATTACAGTTTTGCAGACGAGGGGCTTATCTAAGCCCTTTTTTTGTTACTGGCAACAAAAACACAATATCCTACTTTTAAAATAAAACCATTTTTCCTATTTCTCTTATTGTAAATCTTCCTCTTAGGCAGTCCCCAGCCGGAGCAGTCATTATCGTATCACATAGGCAAAGGTATTTCCGTGTTCTTCACGGCTTTGCAAGGTCAAGCCCTAAAGGGTTTAAACAAAAATCTTCCTGCTGTACTTCGTCCAGAGAGTATTTTTCTTTAAAATCTTGCAAAGCCTAAACACTACCCTTTAAAGCCTATATGAAACGAAAACGACCGCCCCGACCGGAAACGCATAAAAAAAAGTCAGGTTTACGAGAAATAGGAAAAAAGGTTATGAAACTCAACTCCCTTACCTCTCAAATCCGCATAAATTTAAAAATACAGAAGTCATGGAAGCAGTAACATTATCAGAAGCAAGAGTTTATGTAGGTACTTACAACAAGTATAACAACGGTTCACTTTTCGGCAAATGGTTAGACCTTTCCGACTATTCGGACAAGGACGAATTTTTGGAAGCGTGCCGGGAACTTCACAAGGACGACCAAGACCCGGAATTTATGTTTCAGGACATCGAGAACATACCCGAAGCCCTGATTTCCGAAAGTTGGCTTTCTGATAAGTTCTTTGAGCTTCGGGATGCCATCGAAAAACTAAGTGAAACCGAGCAGGAAGCGTTTTTCGTATGGTGCGACCACCATAACAGCGATATAAGCGAAGAAGATGCGGACGACCTTATTTCTTCTTTTGAGGATGAATATCAGGGAGAATATAAAGACGAGGAAGATTACGCCTATGAAATCGTAGAGGAATGTTACGAACTGCCGGAGTTCGCAAAGACCTACTTTGATTATTCCGCTTTTGCCCGTGACCTGTTTATGACTGATTACTGGATGGATAACGGTTTTGTTTTCCGTTGCGCCTGATTATTAACCGGGTGGAGCAATCCACCCATAACACACCAAGACAATGAAAGTATATAATAAGATAACGACTTTTTTACGATGGTTTATACTTGCTTTTATCATCTATCAGGTAGCCACCAGCACCGCCGGAATGTGGATAGCCCTAATCATAGGCTTTCTTATTCTCCGGTTCGTTCTCCGGTTGTTTATCTCTGCCGTTTACCTGTTTTGTATGGCGATTATTTTCATTGTGCTGCTTTCACTTCTGATTATCTGATAACTCATTTTAAATTATAACAATATGGAAACTTTAAACAAAAACGGGGTAAGCATTACCCAAACACCGGGAGAAGAAAAATATGTAAAATGCTGTTTAGGCGCATTCAGGGGACAGATTTATTTCCAGTATGATTATCGCCATACAGATATGGAACTGTTCAGCACAGTGGCTAAAACACTTGCCGAATGCCGCAAACAGCGGGATGAATGGATAGCGAAAAAAGAAAAGAAACAATAACGATAAAATAAGTACATTTATGAAAACGACAGAAGTAAATAAAAAGATTATCGGCAGACGCTGCAAGTGCATATTTACGGGCTTACTGGTAACGGGTGTTATCGAGGACACCACAGAGGATAAATATACGGTCAGCGTGAAAGTACGTTTCGACACGCCGCACCAGTGGGGTGATGAATTTTATTCCTATGACTGGTCTTTCGGACGTAAGGCGGACGATTCCGGCTCTTTGAAGTATTTGGAACTGTTGCCGGATAAAACAACATTCGATGCAATGATAGTTACTTTCGGCGACCCCATCGACACGCTGGACGGTATTTTTGAGGACGTGAAAACATGGGGTGTCTGTTCCCTGAAAGGCTGGATAGATAGCTACGAAAGCACCCGTTTCACGCCCATAGGCATAGATAAGGCAGTGATAACAAGTGAATATAACATGGAATGTGTAAAAGAGTGGCTGGAACATAACACGCCCATAAAGAACATTATAATCGGTTAATGAAGAACGGCGGCAAATGCCGCCGCTACTTTCTTTCAGTGAGCCGAAGCGGACAAAGAAAGATAGCAAAGAAACCGTTTACTATTCCCTATTTAAAGAAATTACTATATTTAAGAATTTCTTTTGTAAATAAATCTTTCTTATAAAAAGAGTTTTCTACAAATTTCTTAAATGACTGATATTTTGCAGGATAGTCTTTTATAACATCAACAGCAGTAGGATATTTTTTATTTTCTATAGATTTATAATTTTTCCAATATTTATTAATCATATCTTTAATAGAAAACCCTTTTTGTGCAAAAATCCCTTGAAATAACGCAATGGTATCTATGCTTATGATAGTAAGTTCTTTAATATACGGATGTATAATGTTTCTTTTAGAAAGTTCTTCTTTAAACCAATTATTGACAATAGCGTTTACTCCAGTCAGTGAAAATATATTGTTATGTGTAACTATTATTGGATATATGTAGCAATTTCTCCTATTATATTTCTTATCGGGGTATTCTTTATTTAAAATCTTCTCGATATTATTAATTAATTGATTGATAGCCTTATCTCGACTTTTGTTGTTGCTATTTGTTTCTATAAAAAGCTCTCGGAGCTTCTGAATGAATTTGTCTATGTTACACTCTTCTAAAATATCTTTACCTATTAGATTGTCTTTACACTCAAATAGAAATATATACTTCCCATTACGTATATAATAATCAATATCACCATCTTGCAAATTCTCATAATTCAACTGAATATACTTATTTCCAAAAGCATTTGATAATAATTGATTTGTCAGAGACCTTTCTGAAAATTCTAAACCAATATAGCTTCTAAAATTCTTGATATACAACTGTGCCTGTGTTTCTTTAAAACTATTATTTATTTCTTTAAACTTGAAATATAAACTTTGATATACTTTTTCACAAAAAAACTCCTCAAATATTATTTTGTATTCATTATTCTCGCTTTGAATTATAGGAGTATTTTTTAATGCCGTGTAATCTTGATTATCATCCCATCCATATTTTTGCAAGCAAAATTTATTAAGAAAATCTTTTTTCTTAATAAAGTCCTTATCTTCTTCGGATATAGAGACTGTAATAAAAGGTGTTTCTAAATTATGCTCATGTATTAGCATACCTATCTGATGAAGATATATGATATAAGTTTTCCACGTAGATATAGTATAGAATTTTTCAAATTCTTTTAAATGGAAAGGAAGATTTTTTTCGCAAAACTCAAAGAATATACATGCTTTGATAAGTTGTACCAATCTTAAATAAACAAGATTTTCATCTATGTAACGTTCATGCTCTAAAGCATTATGAAGCATTATTTCTTCTATCTCATAATCCCTTTCTTGTAACGTCCTTTCTTCATTACTTTTTTCATTAAGTAGTAAATATGCTTTTAAAACATTAATATTCTGTTGACTTTCAGAAATACTACTATTTAGAGTTGTATTTTTAAAAGCATACTCAAAAAAATTAAGACTGGTTCTAACGTTAATGATACACGAAGAAACCCCATTTTTTTGTCGTTTTTGAGTTATTGTTTGATATAAAGAGTTGAATAGAGCTTTTTCTTCCTTTGTTAGGAAAGCCCATAAGACATTTTCCTCTTTGTATATCTCATGTACTGTACTAAGTGATAAAAGTTTTATAGCATAATCAATCAAAGTATCTCGCTTAATAGGAGATAGATAACAATCTATTGTTTTTGCTTGTTCATTAAACAAGTCACTATATGTTAATATATTGTTTATGATACTCATGTTTATTTTGATACATTGCTTAAAGTAAAGCAATACTTTTTAATTGGGCAACTAATTGCAATAAAAAAGTCTGTGAATATCCACAGACTTTTTATTCTTTTATTCTAATTCCCTGCCCCATAGTTCCACATCAGTAGGTGCATTACGCAAACTGTAAATTGAGCAGAGCCAAGACACCATCAGAAAGGCGAAATAGATGTATGCCGCTGTTTTCATTCTTCCTTGTTGTTATCGTTATTGAACGAAAAGGTAAGCTGTTGTATCTGTCCGAAGCTATCCTGAAAATACACATCTACCGTCTGTTGGTCGGTCGATGCGGAAGTATAGTAAAGCCGGAATGTTTCACCCGGAAGCGGGTACAGGTCATTCGGCAGTAAAACTGTCCCATCGGACATTTTCAGCGTTCCCGCCCCGTCCGGCTGGAAATAGCGAATGAAATACTTTGTTTCCTCAAACCGCCCATCCCGGTGAAGCTGACACCTGATTTCGGCGGTTTCACCCACCTTTAATTTTTTCGGCACTGGCATCGTTTCGATACTGAACGGGTAAGACTGCTGTATATCCACGTTGTCATTACACGCACCCACTAATAAGATGGCGGCTATTACATAGCAGCCCATCAAAATACGGCTTAAAATCTTTCTCATATACATTATAATAATAGGTTAGTTTATCACATTATAAATTTCAGCCCCACGCCGAACTGTGTATGAAACTTTCCGACTGAAGAACCGAATAGGCATCTTTCCCGTGCGTTAATCAGGAATACCACCCGGTCGGTAATGTAACTTTCCAGTTCCAGCGTCAGCGCACCGCCATAAACAAAACCGTCCTTATCGGTCAGGGTCGAACCATCGGGCAGCAATTTATCGCCCCAGTTGCTTGTTTCATACCCGGTAAGGGCAGATAGACCCAGCGAGAGAAAAAAGGTTTTCTTCCTATCTGAAAGGAAATTCAAATAGTAACCGCCCTCACCTGTAAACTGGCTGACTGGTATCTGCAAATCTTTGTAGGGGTAATGCTTTTCGAGGCATTCCCCGCCGATAACCCACCTGTTCCCGTTTTTGGTATAGGTACTCATGGCAGCCCCGAAGTAATAAGCGAAATCGCTTTTACTGTTCCAATGAACGCCGTCCGCCATGCCACCCGTAACCTGCAAGCCTTTCATTCCCGGCAGACATCTTTGTGCGTGTGCCCGGTTGAAAGTCAGGCACAGCACAAAAAGGGATATAATACAGCATATCCTTTTCATGTTCATTTGATTTTAAGTTCGTTAATCACTTTGGCTGCCACGACATCCGAGTTCTCCACCCGGATAGTTTGGTGTCTGCCCCCGTTTTTTTCCATCAGTTCAATAACCAAGACCTTATCATCCGGTATAGTGAATTGTGGAACGGTGTACACGGTGCGGACGGTACTTTTGCCATCGATAACCAGTATCTCGTTATAGCTCCGCACCGGGTCAATGACGGTTTCCTGAATAGCCGTTCTTTTGGCTACTTTCTTATCCACAATCTTGAATCGGATAAAATCGGTATCAAACGGCACGTTTGAACTGTTCCTTACCTGTGTGTGGAAGTAAAAAAGCCCGTTATGCGAATAAATGCCCTTTACCAAGAACTGCACCCCGAACCGCTTGCATCCCAAATGCTTTATTTCCCGGTCATTGTTCTTGTAGATGGACTGCATAATCAGCTTTACCAAGAGCGGGCTTTCGTTACCCAATTCACGAAAATAGATGTTCATCCGGGTATGGCTAAAATCCGTTGTGTCCTCATTCTCCAAGAAATCTTTCATTTCGATGTTCAGCATTTCCGGTTCATGTGCATACTTTGCATTAAAGGAATAAAAGCTGCCATCCTCACAGATAACGGAAAAATTGGTTTCACCGGGAAAGCCCTCTGTCGTAGCCTTAACCCTGACAACATTTTCCGCCCCGTCCGCTTTTCCGGCAATAATATAGTTACTGCCTAAGTCCACATACTTAACGGCAGACGGGAAAATAATATGTACTGTTTTGGCAAACGTCACCTGTACGCCGTAAGGTGTCACCATTTGGCGGTAAGGGAGCTTTTTAGTAATGCCCTGATACAAATCGTTACTTTGTGCTTTCACGGAAACCATGCCCATGATAAGAGCGAATAAAATCATTAACTTTTTCATTTGGATTGAAATTTTTATGGTTGATAATTGATAAATAGATTATTGCTGTTTTGCGTAAAGCATCACCTGATAGTTCGCTTTCAGGTGTACCTTTACCGTTCTGAACTTCTTGGCAAGGTATTGCGAACCGCCTTGCATCAAGCCCCTTGTAATATCCATTGCGACCTGCTGCCCGGCACTTTGCGCAAAGGAAATGCTCGTACCCAGCCCGGCGCCGATATTCGCCATCGCTTCCTTTGCCGCTTCCTGTTCCAGTGACGAGGGAACGGAAAGCCCCTTTTGCCCGTCACTGTCGTAAACGGCAAGTTCCACAGGAATGATGTTACCCGCATATTCGAGCGAGGACACCAGTATGTCGAGCCGTTCCCCCTGCACTTTGGCACTTCCCGATACAAGGCTGTTTTTCGGGACAATCACGTTCCCCGCTTGCAACGGTTCTAACAGCCGCAGTTTGACGGTCTGCCCGTCCATAAGTGTTTGGTCGTTATGAATACATGCCCGGATAGTGTTCTTTCCCATCGAATAACCACTGCCGACTGCCGTATTAAACCCATAATTGCGTGGTTTGCTGTATTCGGCGATAAATTCGGCATTGCTCATGGGCTGCTGCAATCCTGAAACCGTCCTGTCCGATATAGCTTTTACGGGTGTGGCACTTCCTTTTTCCTGAATAGCTATGGTGGGTGTTACTTGTGCTACCTGTCCCGGCTGCCCGCCGTTCATGTATTTTGCCGCCAGTTCATAGGACTTTTCCATAAGAGCCACCTGCTCGTCCATGCTGCCCGCCCCGTTTTTTTTCGCATCGAGCCGGGCAGTGAGTTCTTCCACCTGACGTTTCAGTTCCTCTTTTTCCTTGTCCTCTTTCGGCGTTTCGTAGAAACTGCCTAACTGACGGTTCATGTCCCGGTAAGCTGCCGCCGATGATTGGATGGAGGAACGGCTATTGTTCGGCGCACCCGCCCCGAAATCTATTACATTGGTTTTCGGCTTTTCCGCCGGAGCATCATCTATCAGGGTTAAATCTTCCCCGTTCCCGTTTTCCTCTCCCAGCGAAAAGGCAAAATCCTGTAAGGAGCGCATCTTGTCCGCCTGCTTGTTCTCCATCTGCTCCTGTTCGTAGGCTGTCTTTTTATCGCTGATTATCCCGTCCCCTTTGGGTTGCGGAATATCAGCATTAAATCCGCCCACGTTTTCCACTTTTGCTTCATCCTTATCGGACGGTGCAAAAATCAGGTACATAGACCCCAAGAAAACCAGTCCCATAATCGGATAAACCAGCATCTTCTTTCGCTGCTGTATCTGCTGCGGGGTAAGTTCCTTTTTTTCTTTTTCCTGTTTTTCAGGTTCTTTCTTCCTGTCCGTTTCCGGTGCGGGAACTTCATTCTTCACTTCTTTTTCTTCCATTGTCTGACTGATTAAAAATGTTCGTACTGTCTTTACCTTGTAGCTGCAACTGCCTGATGTGTTCTATCCGCAGGATTTCGCCATCCTCTTTTCCTATCCGGTAAATGGATGATACCGTAAAGTAGATGGATAGCCCGCCGAAGAACAGGAGCATAAGCAGGATTACCGCCAGCCTTATTTCCGGTGTCATGCGTCCGCACAGGTGGCGGAGTTTTTCATCCGCCCAGTCCCGTACATGGGTAATCGCCTGATTCACCGGAGAGAGAATTTTCCGTATCATGGCTTACCGCTTTATGGTGTTCAAGTCCTTGTTTTCCGTTATCTCGAAGTTTTCCATGATAAAGCCGTGCGGGTTATTATCACTTCTTACGGCGTTTAATAACCGGCAACGGGTGACAAGGCTTCTTTCCGTCATGCTGCTTTCACGGATAATCATTTGCCGGGCATAGGTAGCCACCGCATACGGGTACACATCGAAATTGCATGAAACGCTGTCTATCTGTATCGTTTGGCTGATATTGCCCGATATGATACGGTTGTAATACCCTTTTTCCGAGAGGTCACGGTAATAGTTGAATGCGCTCTTGTCAGCGAGGAACAGCGACCGTTTGATATTGCTTTCGATAGCGTTCTTATCCGGGGACAACGTGAAAAACAGTTCGTGGAAACGCTTCACGTGTTCCCTTGCTTCGACCGGACGGTTTTGCGAGAGGTCTTGCGAAAGCGCAAGCATCAACGACTTGCCACCGTCCAGCACATAAATCTTCTGCCGTTGAGCTTCGGCAAACGTGTAGGAGTTCCAAACAGCATAACCCGTTATCAGGGTACACATGACGACAAACACAATTCCGAAAAGACGTATCTGTTTGAAACTGGTTTCAATATTCTTTAAACTTTTAAATTCCATCTTGATTTTTATTTATTGGTTACTTTTGATTAGTTTACCGCCGACCCTGCCGCCAGCGTTCCCGGTGGCTGCTCCGGCTACCGCACCCACTCCGCTACCTGTTTTGTTAGCTGCATTGTTGATGTTCCGGCTCATGTTACCCATTCCACCTGCCTGAATAATCCAGTTCGATACGGTGGGGATGGTGAAGTAACCGATGATACC